>WAPZ01000162.1 GCA_015520535.1 Candidatus Heimdallarchaeota archaeon | reverse complement strand
GGCGTGAGCCTTTTCTAACTCTTCCTTCGCCGTAGGCCCAACCAGAAATAGTTTTGTATTTTCAGGAATGTACAAGGTGTGACCGATGACATCTTTTATATGACGAATCGGCTTTTCGTTATAGTATATTTTTCCTTTGATTGGAGATAAAATGCCGGCAATCAACTTTAAAAGTGTAGTTTTCCCGGAACCATTATTTCCTAAGATTCCCACGCATTCGTTGGACAGTTCAAATGTTACATCCTTTAATACCCAAGAATTTTGTTTTTGATAGCGATACCACACATGGTCAACGCTGATTTTCATGGTTCATCACCAATTGTAATGCCTCTTCTAGAGTAAGTGGCGGGGGCTGGTAACCGAGTTGGAGAAACGCTGATGAAATTTCTCCTAAATCAATATTTTGTAAATGATGAATCAGTTTTTGTGGTACGTCATACCCGATTTTATGCCCCTCTTGCAAAATCAAAACAAAATCTGCTAATGAAAGGATATGGTCGAGACGATGTTCAAAAATCACAATAGTTATTCCAGTTTGTCGAAGTTCTGCTAGGGTTTGAGCAAAATTTCTTTGGGATTTGGGGTCCAACCGCGCAAAAGGTTCATCGAGAATGAGAATTTCCGGTTCATGGGCTAAAGCAGTGGCTAATGCCACCTTTTGCATTTCTCCCGCGCTAAGTTCCGTAACTAAGCGGTTTTTTAGGTGTAAAATCTCCAATTCACTTAAAATTCTTTCTAATCTTTTCTCAATTTCTTCAGAATTATATCCCATATTTTCTAATGGAAAAATTATCTCGTCACGAACCAATAACGAAGTAGTATAATCCGACGGATATTGTGGGACATATCCAATATCTTTCATAAGTTCACTAGTCGGTGTTTTAAGTGGTGATTTATTCTTAATGTGAATTTCACCACGAATTTCCGCCGGATAAAAAAAAGGAATAAGCCCAATAAGGGCTTTAGCTAATGTACTTTTTCCGGAGCCACTTGGGCCACACACAATTACAAATTTTCCGCGTTCAATCTTAAATGTGATATCTTGTAAGACCCACTTGTTGGCGCTTTTATAGCGTACCCACAGATTTTTCACGTTCAGCAATAATTCCTAACTCCTTTAAGTATGTGACCACGGGAAGTGCAATGCCAATGCCAAAGGTAACTTGTGCCACATTTACCAGCACTTCAAATGATGCGGCTTCAAATCCAAAGCCTAAAATAATGGCTTCATAGAGAAAATATCCAAGAACCATCTCGGCTCCTGCAATTAAGCAGGATGTCAGCATTTTTCCCGTTTCACCCATTCTAAATTCCGCATATAAAATGATAGCGATAAAAACGACTGCTACAATAAGGAAGACAACATCGGGGATTTTAAAGTCGATAGAACCATATTGCAACAGTGGATGTTTGTCGTCTGTAAAATTAAGTTTCAAAAGGGTTTCAATATTAATTCCCGTAAAGATTGTTAAGGAGCCGTCTACAGTTGGGCTACGTTCTTTGTCAAAAAACGGATCTAATCCTACAATTGCCAAGGCCACGCTAACTACGGCTATAGCAATGAGACGAAGATTCTCTTTCTCTTCTTTGACATATTTAAAGAGATAACCAGCAATAAAACCCTCAAGGCCTTTGATTATAAAGGTTCCCGGTGCATACACCCCATATCCTAATGAAATGTCAGCTAATGAGGATCCTAAGGCGCCAGCAGCAGCGCCAACAAAAGGTCCACCAACTAAGGCGGCTAAAAAAACACCAGCTTCGCCAATATTAAAAAAACCACCTGTTGTCGGGACTGCCATGGCAAAAACCGTAGTAAAGACAAACACAACTGCAGAAAACACACCAGCTAAGGCTACATCCCGCGTTGTTATTCGTTCTTGGAAAAGTTCATCTTTGAACATTTTAACACCTCATCTAATTTTTTTCATCCCATGTGACGCCTCTGTGTCAGAATTACTTGCACACATATTAAAGTTATTACTTGACTATCACGAAACGATATATAGTGCCAAACGTTGGATGGTATTATTGCCAAAATATTTTTCTTTTTGTGCTCTCAAAAAAACGTGTCTCAGAAACCATCACACCAATAAATAAAAAGGGGAAAATCCATGAAACTAATCACCGTGCACTTGCCAGAAGCCACAGTTCAAGCATTGGACGACTTAGTCCGCCAAAAAAAATTTCCAAACCGAAGTGAAGCCATCCGCTTTGCTATTCATGATCTGCTTCGAGACGAATTCATT
>WAPZ01000161.1 GCA_015520535.1 Candidatus Heimdallarchaeota archaeon | reverse complement strand
TTCTTGTACAATAAAATTGAGTAGAAAAAACGAAAAAAATAAGGAGGTATGCGGTACGATGGCGATATATGTGTATCAGTTTAGATTTAATCTTAAGAGTTTAGAAGAGGGGTATTTACCGGAATTTACGGGTCATTTAGTGCGAGGAGCATTTATGGAGATGTTAAAGCGTCATGATCCGCAAGTGTCGAGTTATTTGCATCGAGACAATTTACGGCGTCCGTATAGTCTTTCGCCGTTGTATATGCCAAAAAAGTTGGTGTTGAGGCAACGTCGGCGGCAATTGAAAAAAGATGAGGGTATGTCAGCGGAAGGAAGCGAAGACGTTCCTAAAGATGAGGGGTTGAGTGGTTATGGTCGCGGGGTGCGTGTGGCGATTCCGTCAGGTTTTAGTACTTTTTTTACGTTGAATTTATTGATGCATGGTGTGGCGCGGGAGGTGACGCACAGTTTATTGGAGATGCCATCGGGGCAGTTGTTATTGGAGGATGTGCCGTTTGTGATTCATTCGATAGATTATTCGCGTCGTGAGATACGGACGCCGTATGAGGAGTCGGAGTGGGCGGGGGGGAATGAGTTGACGGCGTTGTTGTTGCCGTTTACGGTGGATTTGAAGTTTAAGTTTCCGACGCAGTTTAGTTCTCGTGAGGTTCCGTATCCGGTGGTGTTGCCGATGGTTCCGCTGTTGTTTGGTAATTTAGTGAGTCTTTATGAGGATTTTTATCCAGAAAATTCGTTAAGTGGGTGGTTAGAGGGGCGAGGCTATGAGATGGAAGATTTTTTTAGTGGCGTGAAGCGGTGGGTGTATGTGGTAGCGCATCGTATATCGACAAAGCAGGTGTATTGGGGTAAAGAGGTTCCGTTTACGGGTTTTTTGGGGTGGGTGCGTTTGAAGGTGGAGAGTGAGCGGTTGGGTGTGGATTTTATAAAGTGGGTGTATACGTTGTTGGAGTTAGGGGTGTATTCGCATGTGGGGAAGAATCGGACGGTGGGATTTGGGAAGTATGAGATAGAGCGTGCGCCGTGGGTGGAGCGGGAATGAATATAAGTCATAAAGAATGGGTGAGTGATGGTAGTAGGTGGCGAGAACGCGCGTGAGTTTTGGGTTTTGTGTGTAACAAAAGATGAGGATCTATCAATTTGATTTATATTTGGAGTCGGAGGTTGATGTGCCTTCATTTTCATTATTTAATGGGGAGTATTTGCGGAAGTTGTATTTATTGCTTTTAGAGCGACAAGAATCAGCGTTGGTTTCTTTTTTAAAGCGGCGTGGGCGGTTGCGTCCGTATACGGTTCGAAATTTATTGCCGGTGGTGGGCGGTGAGCGGTATCGTCCGCCGTATCGTTCGTTGTCGTTTCCGTTGCGGCGGTCGGAGTTATATAGGGCGTCGTTTGTAGTTACTTTGAAGGAAGTAGCGTATCCGAGTTTTAATTCGTTTTTACAGTTAGATGATCAGCATGTGGAGTTGACGTCGGCACGGATTCCGTTTGTGATACGAAAAATGACGTTTCATGAGCATACATTGTCCATTCAGCAGTTTCTTTCGCCCCCACGGAAGACATTTTTTGTAGATTTGCTTTTTTTGACGCCGACACAATTTTTGCGGAAAAAAGTGGAGTTTCCGTTGGTGTGGCCAGAGCCGCGGCTTTTTTTTGGTAATTTGTTGACACATTATAATGGGATTACTCATGAGCCGCCATTTACGAAGTTTGAGACGGATAATTTTTTGTCGATGGTGGAGACGCATGTGTATCCGATTGGGTATCGTATTCAGACGTATCGGTGGAAGATTCGCAATAAAATTCCGTTTATAGGGTTTTGCGGATGGATTCGATGGCGTATTTCGACTCGCGATTTTTTGGAATATCTTCCGTGGGTGTTATATTTGTTAAAATTTGGTGAGTATGTGAATGTGGGAAAGCAACGGGCGATAGGGTTTGGGCGGTATGTGATTGAAAGAATGTATGGTTCAAGGGCTCGTAAACTCAGTTAGTTAGGGATGAAATTGGGGCGTGTAGTATTTCGAAGTAAATAATTGACTCACGCTCATAGGTTTAGTCCCTTAGTGAACGTCCCACAGTTGGCAACTTCATGGTGATTTTGTCCGGTCAACGTGGCGTGATTGGTAGGGGGAGTGATGAGAAGGAATTTTTGAAAACTACGACGTACGTGTAGGATATCGAAAAACTTTTCATTTGATGGATGAGCCAGTTAGCTGAATGGTCTTCTCATATCAGTGTTTTATGGGGACATCGGAATGGATTGTATTTGCGGTGTGGTGCTGATACGATATTTCTCAGAGCTTTTCAAAATACAAAGTGGGAGACGTTTGAAGTAAAAAAGGTGGTTTTCAATTTTCAATAGAATTGTTAATTAGGTCAGTCTAAATCTCGCTAAAAGGATTTTCGCTTGCAAATTTGGTGTTGATTATAAAAAATTGAAGAATGAAAATAGAGGCACGTTTATGTGGTATAGACAGTTATTTTTAATTTTTTTGCTAGTGATTTTGCATGTGGATCAACAT
Source organism: Candidatus Heimdallarchaeota archaeon (assembly GCA_015520535.1). Lineage (GTDB taxonomy): Archaea > Asgardarchaeota > Heimdallarchaeia > Hodarchaeales > S146-22 > S146-22. Next base: position 4,862 of record WAPZ01000161.1, on the reverse strand, counting down.
ATGGACTAACCAAAAATAAAAGTGGCTTTTTGCCCTCAATTTTTTCATACAATTCACCGATTCTGTAAAGAACAGCAATATCACTTTTGTTAGCACTGGCTTTATATTCAATAAGCCAATGTTCATCATTCTTCACCGCAATATCTACCTCAACAATAGTGGGCTTTCCAAACACCACACCTTCTTCATCAAACGTTTCCCATGAACTTACACTCACATTGAGCTTTTTAGTAAAAAATTCCCGCAATGCTGTTCTAGTGGCTTCTTCTGCCATGAGTCCCCAACGTGTGCCAAGTGCACTCAGTCGCATGTCCAGTCGATTGATATCCTCACGTAGTGCAATGGTTTCGCGTTGGAAGTCTTCACGGAGTTGTTTCAGTTCGGCATTCATGCGGTTAAAATCTTCGCGGAGTTGTTTGATATCCTCACGTAGTGCAATGGTTTCGCGTTGGAAGTCTTCACGGAGTTGTTTTAACTCAGTATTCATGCGGTTGAAGTCTTCACGAAGGTGTTTGATGTCCTCACGCAATGAAGTGGTTTCGCGTTGGAAGTCTTCGCGAAGGTGTTTCAGTTCTAAAAGAACATGGTGAATGTCGTCTTTTGTAGCCAGATCTGTGGTAATTAATCTCTTTATTTGTTCTTTAAACTCCACATCTTCTCGTAAGAGTTGTAAAAATTCTTCTTTTAAAGGCATATATGAAACCTCAAGAAGGTAGCTTCTCTCTTCAACACTCTATCTTCACAATTGCATAAAAAGATATAAAAATCTTCCTACGGAAAGAGTAGGAAAATTATTTGCGCAGTACACGAAATTTTGAATCGATATTGATGGAAAAAGTAAGAAGAGAAGAAGAGACACTAAGTTGGGTTCAGAATAACAACAAAGTTGGTCTAAGAGACGGATTTTAGTTTTTTTTGATGTATTCAACTAGTGACATAGTTTGGGGACAAATTCTATCCACTTTTGTCGATTAATGTTAGTTATTTCAAGTGGATTTATAAAAACCCCTATTGAATGGATTTTACAGATTGCATAAAAAGAAATATGGAAACAAAAGACATACACAACTCGACAAGAGTATACGGTGATAGAATGGGTTGGGATAGAGTATTCCTTTTTGACTAGTAATTTAAATAAATTGCGTCGCTCGGGGGGATAAGAATTTTAAGGGCAAATGTCAATGATTCTTCTGGTGGATCGAGAAGATTTGCGGTTGTGGGAGAATATTAATTGAAATAGGACGTAAAGAATATTATTTCGATTAGTGTGGTGAACAATCATGCAGTATGCTGAGAACAGAAGGAGAGTAAGGATGTCTTCCCACACTTCGCATTCAAGCGTCTTAAAAATAGTTCTAAATTATGTAATTTCCGTAATTACGTTTATTTTTTGTGCGGGTATTCTTTTAAGTATTGGTGTGTTTTTGGGAGATATCGGGGGGTTAGTGGCGTTTACACTTTCAGCTATGTTAGCGGGATTGACTGGTGGCTTTGTAACGCGGCAATATGTTTCATTGAAGGTTCTTTTTTCAATTATTGGTGGTATTTTTGGTATCGGGCTGATTATCGTGTTGCTGGTAGTGCTGTCTGAGGAGTCCTATGATATGTTTGGCTTGGCAATGTTTTTTGTGGTGATACTCTTTTTCACGGTGCTTTTGTTTCTTGTCTTTTCATTTCATGCGATTTTTGCCTATTTTGGGGTTAAATTACGCGAGAAAATGTCAGCTAAAAAGAATAATCACGTCATTCGTCAGAAACATAAAAACTTTAGGTGATTGTCTGTTATATTGAGCTCTCAGCGTCAATGACGGTTAAGCGGTGAACAATACTTTCTAATTTAAGAAAATAAAGGAGAAAAAAGAGGAGGAGACTTCATTAGGAATTTTATCAAAAAAGCGGTTAAAAGAAAAAATGGGCGGTTTAACACCTAAAATATACGACATTCTATATTTTTCATTTTTCATTATCGTTCTTTCAACTTTATTACTAAATTTTGACATAAAGCTTCTGATATTGAACGTCATTCCGTCATCATTTAGATTAGAGTGAATTCTAACATTTCTTTGAGCTCTTTTCTTAAGTAATAAAGGTAAATGGACGTAAGAAAGACGGCAATAACAGCAAAAAAGGCGAACAATTCGAATAATTGGGCATTAGAAGAAATGAGAATATTGACCACAAGCACTATTATAAAACCAACAGAATAAGGAAGTGTGGGGAGGTAATTTTCAATAAGTGTTGCAAAAAGTGTGTCATATCGTTCACGCTGTTCGATTTTAGCTTCAAAGCTTTTTTGACCATATTTAATGATAAAATAGATTTCAACAAAAAGCCATAAAAAATCAAAAAAGAAATTGGCTTCTTTTTTTTGACTATATTTAATGATAAAATAGATTTCGAGTGGTATAGAAATTCCATATAATATATAACGGGCAATGGTGACTCCAAGTGGAATTTTGTAACGAAAGGATACCGCACCCAGCCCTAAAACGATGGTAAATAGTAGCAAAACTCCCAATTTGATTCGCAGCGAATTTAAGCGCCGGTAATAATAAGAAATATTTGAATCATCAGTATGATGATTTTCCATTATCTCACCATAAGAGCGTTAAATGGACATTCTTATTAAATTTTGCGATTTCAGAACTTTCAACATCAATATAATTTTAAATGTCGATATACAGCAGTTTCATTTTCGAGTTATTTAAAGACAATCTCTCTTTGACTGATTGAGGTGGATGACATTCATATTTTAAAATTGGTCTGCAAGAGAAAGAACATTTCTGTTTTTTATCAGCAACCAATTATTTCAATCAAATAGACTACGATTTATTGAACATCAATTGAATGAAATATAGGTTTCATGTTCAGTTTCACGGTTTTCTTCCCGTCGGTGTTCTATAGCAGCTTTAATGTAATCTGGCAACGGTGTTCAGATTTTAGGTGATATGTGTTATCTGTGGGTGTTATATTTGTTGTAGTTTGGGAGTATGTGAATGTGGGGAAGCAACGGGTAGTTGTGTTTAAGTGATATGTTATAGAGTAGAGGTATGACTCAGAGATGGTTATGCAGGTTGTGGGTGTCATTTTGGAGGGATAGGAGTTTGACCCAATAATAAGCTTTTATAGTGGTGGGTGAAAAGGGTGGACAGAGAATTCGTAGTAGTTGTAAATAAGAGGACGATTTTACGTGTTTAATCCTTTTATGTTGGCGCGGCGAAATATTATTAAGAATCCATGGCAATCGCTTTTTGTGATAGTGGGGATTAGTCTAACAGTTTCGTTTGTGATTGGGAATTCTATCGTTTTTAGTGCGATTAGTTCGGAGATTATAACGACAAGTCGTCGTAATAGTAATGTGGACATTAGTATTTATAGTCAGGGTGGAGAATGGTTCAATTATAGTGAGTTAGCGGGAAAGTTGGAGAGTAAGGCGTATATTGCGCGTATTTCGCCGGTGTTTATTTTGTATTCGCCGTCGTTGTCATTAGATGATGTGTTTCCGGATCCGTTGCCGGGGAAGGATACACTTTTGATTTATGGGATAGATCCGGAGTCGCACCCGGATTGGGATAATTTTGAGGTGTATCGAGGTAATAAGACAATAGGTGGTACTAACATAATAATTTCCGATGTGATCGCGACAGAATATAGTTTGGGTGCGGGAAGCGAATATCAATTAGGTAATTTGACGTTCACGATATCGGGTATCTTTGATCCGTTTGAGTATCCGTTTTTTGGGATGCAGTCGACGGTTGGCATGGTGATAATGGAGATTCATGCTTTACGTGCTTTAGTTGGAGTTTCACAAGATACGATTACCAGTGTGACGGTGACGGTGGCGGATTTTCGGGAGGTGGAGCAGGTTCATGCGCGGTTGACGCGTGAGTTTGGTGCGGACTATTTAATAGTGCTTGAAAATTCGTTGAGTGCCGAGGATAAGCTTCTTTTGACGACGTTTCAGACGATTTTTGTGGTGATTGTTTTTATTAGTAATGTAGTGGAGTTTTTCTTTCTTTTCAATTTTTTCTTAGTGTTTATTAATGATCATCAATTTAGTATTGGGCTTATGCGGACGTTGGGGTTGGATAAGCGGCAGGTTGCGGCAATTTATCTTTTGATGTTTTTGTTTTTTGGGTTTGTGGGAGCGGTGATTGGGTTATTAGTGGGTTATGTGTTAATAGCGTCGCTGATTCGGTTTATATTAGAGTCTCGGGGTCTTACGTTGTCATATGCTTTTCAACCGACGTTTTTAGAGGTATTTTTGGCGTTAGAGACGGGTGTAGGTATAAGTGTGGTTGCGGCGGCGTATCCTATTGTGTTGATTTTACGCTATCAGATTTCAGAAGCCTTGCAAGAGCGGCGCTCGATGTTAACGCAATATTCGCGTGTGAATGCGGTAAAGTTTTTTGTGATCTTGGGGTTGGTATTTTTTTCTATAAGTGTGGCGTTGACACTGCAAGCGGCGCTTGAAAAGAGGTATACGGTGTTTTTAGATACGACTACGGCAATTGCTATTTTATTAGCTTTTTTTGGTTTTTTTTCTTTTCAATTTATTCTATTTGGGGTTATTCCTTCGTTGATAGAGGTGGTGTTTCGGCCGGTTTCGAAAGTTGTGGTTCCTTTTGTGATTCGCAATATCAAGCGGTATCAGAGTCGTTCAATAATTACTATTGCGTCTAATGCGATTGCGTTTGCTTTTGCGGTTACTATTCTTATTTTGACAGCTAGTCTGACGGTTTCCGTGCCCATATGGTATAATGAGATTTATCCGTCGGTGGATTTAATTGTAGAGACAAATAATGATTTTACGGCGAATGAATTTTATACGTTATTGCAGAAAGATGTCAATGTGTCAGCGT
>WAPZ01000160.1 GCA_015520535.1 Candidatus Heimdallarchaeota archaeon | reverse complement strand
GATATGTGAATATATTGTGGAGAGATAAAAATGGCACCATTATATTGGCCAAACCCAGAATTAGGACCATATTATATTCCCGGTATCAATCCTTCTATTGCCAGACTAGTTTTAGCTCTCAATGCGTGGGGTGTTAAAACGATTAATAGCCATGCAGGCTTTTATCCCGGAGACTATGAAGAACAAGAGTATTGGATTCAAAAAAGAGGACGAGAAAGAAGAGATCGAAATGAGTACGAAGGTCCTATTGTTCTTGCAGGAGTGGGACATGAACCACCGTATGTGCTATTTTGGGCAACTAAGGATCAAATAGAAAAATTAAAGGCATTACTGCCAGATGGATGGGTAATAGAAAATTATGAAAGCCTCAAGCCACGTGAAGAACTCTACCCCTATCGTCTCACGTATTCAGCGCTTCAGTTCTTCAGTGATGCAACCGATGCATTTTGGGAGGAATATTTTCCTTTAATATATCCGGATCCTGAAGATGACCCACGTAAATTTAGCGTTGAAGAGGTTCAAGCGATAAATCAAAAATATCAAAAAGCCATGCCCCTCACTATGGAAGAATATAATCATATTCGTGACAAAGCTATTCAGCAGTTGAGTGAAACTCTTCTTGATGATATCAAGCGGCAAGAAAAAAATGTGGTAAAGGATACCGCAGAAAGAATTATTATGTGGGCCGAAGATGCCGAACTACTTGATTGCTTGATTTCAATAATGGAAGAAGAATTAGGAGACGAGTTGACACATCGACTCCTACACAAAGCTGAATCTTTGCTGACTGAGATGAATCTGCACGAATGACGACACAATAATATTTTTTAGCCGACATAACTCATATTGCAAGGATATCATGCCATCGTAGGGTTTTCTTATGCCTTTGCGATTTTTAAAAAATATATTTGTCTTACGGAGCAGATAATTCAATGAAGTTTATAGAATATTTACTTCCTTTAAAGGCGATTGGCAAGGAAGCTATACGGGAAAAAAATACACGAAAAGGAAACATATCTTCACTTCATACGTGGTGGTCTCGGAAACCATTGACAGTGACTCGAGCAGCCCTATATGCTAGTTTAGTGCCTCTTTCTTGTAATAATCAAAAAAACATTGAAACATTACAGTTTATAAAAGAATTGGCAAAAAAAGACAACTTATTAAACGAACATATCCTTGAGTACGCTAAAAAAACAATACACGCTCATTTCGATGGGAAGAACCCGCGAGTACTTGATCCGTTCGCAGGTGGCGGATCTATACCCTTAGAAGCACTACGTTTAGGATGCGAAACCTATAGTTTAGATTATAATCCGATAGCGATTCTTATTCAAAAATGTACATTAGAATATCCGCAAAAATATGGTGATCGTCTTATCAAAGAAGTTAAAAAATGGGGTGACTGGATTCTTATAGAAAGTTACCAAGAGTTACATGAATTTTTCCCACAAAATGACTTTGGGGCACAAGAAGAGCAAATTTTAAGCTATATCTGGGCGCGAACAATCCCGTGTCAAAATGTTAAGTGCAATATAGAAATTCCACTTTTAGGAAAGTTTTGGTTAGCAAATAACAGTAAGCGTCGGATCACACTTCGGCCTAAGATTGAGACGAGTCATGAGAAGAATGGTGTAAATTTTAGTATAATGTCAATTGACAGGGCTGCGGAGAAATCGAGTAATTTTGACCCAACGAAAGGAACCGTTAGCAAAGCCATTGTAGAGTGTCCACGCTGCAAAAATCGAATCAATGCAAAGCAACTTAGTGCTTTGTTTCGTGAAAAGAAAAGTTCAATACGTATGATAGCTGTTGTAACTGAAATGCCACAAAAGAAAGGAAAACATTATCGAATCGCTACGGAGAAGGATATTAGGGGCTTTAAAAAGGCTACTATGAAACTTAAACACCTCATGGAACATCAAAACAACATATCAATGTCACTCCTTCCAGAAGAAGACTTGCCACCAAAAAATACGTTAGGTTTTCGCGTCCAGCGCTATGGGGCAAAAAAATGGATTGATCTTTTTAATGCACGCCAACAGTTAGTTTTACTTACGTTTATTAACAAGACACGCGCGGCATTAAAAAAAATGCAAGAAGAGCATAATTATGAAGTAGATTTTGCGCGTGCTGTTGTTTCATACCTTGCATTAGCTGTTTCTAAATTAGCGGAAATAAATTGTATGCAAAGTCATTGGGATTCAAGTTGGGAGAAAATTAGTACGACTTTTTCACGACATGCATTCCCAATGAATTGGGATTTTACTGAAATTAACCCGTTTTCACAACGGAGTTATTCCTATCAGAAAATTATTGAAAATATAACTACTGTATTAACAAGTTTAATTAAAATTCAAACACCCAGCGCTACTGTAGTTCATGGTTCCGCAACAGAACTTCCATTTCCAAATAATTATTTTGATGTCGTAATCACAGATCCACCATACTAC
>WAPZ01000159.1 GCA_015520535.1 Candidatus Heimdallarchaeota archaeon | reverse complement strand
GCTTGTGAGGCTATACACTTAACATAAGCCCGGCTACCCTTAAAGATTTTACGGTTTTCATTTTCTACTCCTTACTATCCAAACTGGTTAAGACTACTAGCCCTTATTTTCATATATTCAGTTTTAGTTAATTCTCTTGAGTTGGCACCTGCTTAAAATAAAGTGGTTCGGTGCGCTGCTTTTGATAAAAAATATATTCTCGTCTTTGTCGATCGCGACCGGACTTAATGGCATTTCTGCCGCTCCGAGCAAAATCTGACCATCCGCTGCTAAAACTGTGAGGTAGGTCTTAATACGTTTTTTTATTTTTTTGTTCGTACTTTCGATTTCTTGACGGCCATGATAAATAAAAATCTTTCCGGACTTTCGTCCGATCTCCAGTTCCAATACTCTGGAATGCTCAGTTTTTCGAAAATCAATTACATTATTGCGGTTTGATGGCTGAAAAGGATTTTTCCAATTGTGGGTGTGGAAATTGAACATACCTACTTTTTGAAACCTGGAAGAATACTTTGTAATTCTCGGAACCATCTCTGGAAGTACATAAATATTTCCCTGTGTATCGGTACGGACGAATGAGACCATACTCAACTGTTTACAATAGTATGAAGCAAAGGGATCGAATTCTCCAGCCAGTGTAATCGGGGAAAGAGTTCTATTATAAACAACGAATGTGAACGATTGGCTACATTTTTTCCCTGCAAATGCTTCAGGAGATACCGCTTCATGGTAAAGACGGTTACTATTGGGTGCAAAATCAAAAAAACCGCGAATAGTAACAATTTCAGGTGAATCTTGAAGGAGTAATGTCTCAAGGGAATTGCTATCCAAGTCAAAAAAATTGATTCTTTTCAGCCCAACGTCGATTACTCCTAAACGATCCTGTGAAAGTCGAATAAACTTGTTATGGCGGAATTCTCCTGGCCCTTCACCAAAATGTCCAATTCGACGCAAAAATTTTCCCGCGGAAGAATAGACATGTACAGTGGCTACAGATTCATCGTTCAAATAGATATCACCATTTTCAGCGATCTGGATTGAGGTTATCGTGCCTATTACTTGCTTATCATCCTCTTCTAAGTGAATCTCATTAATTTCTTCTAGTTTTAACTTGTCGGTAAATTCCATGAAGGGTAAACTCGGACGTATTTCTGCTTTATCAGAATCAGATGAGCAGGCTTCAAGGAACATAGAAATTAGGATCATCGCGCAAAATATGGAGCGGTAAAAGAAAGGCATTACTCGACTTACCTCCTACTGGTTTTATATATCAGTATGGCCTATTAAGTATCTTATTACCTTGTTTTGAAATTTTATTGATTTTTCTTTGACTTCAACGTCTGCAATGTGTGCATATATAATTTTTTTATAACGTCGGTTGTATAATACAACCATTGGTCGGCCAATTTGCACATTTAGTTTGGCAAATATTGATGTACTATCATCAACGACATCAAAAAATAAGGGATAACGAATAACTCCCCGTAATTGTGTTTGTATCAACTGCGGATTGGGTGTTTTCGCGATCGCTACAACATCAGTTTTATAGATTGCCTTAGCATCATAATAGAACTCTTGCCACAAGCGGAGTTCGCGAGAAACACAAGAGCCACAATCAAGATGTGTAAATAAGATTGCTACGAGATAGTCCGACTTCTCTTTTTGAGTAACCGGTGTTCCTGATTCCTCTAAGTTGTTTAATGATATCGTCTTGCCTTCGATTGTCGAAATCAAATTCTCTTCAGCCAGTGCAATAGAAAGCTTCTCGATAGTTCCTTCGAGGGTTGTAATATTGTTCTTCCGTTTCGTCAATTCGAGCTTTGCTGCAAAATTGTTAACCAATAAAAATCCGACAACCAGTAGATAGGCTAAAAATAGCCAATTAGTCTTTTTTAGTTTAAGTATTCCACGCATAATGCTTCCGCTTTTTGCTTTTTTCACTTGTTAAATACAAATATTTGTATTTAGACAGAGATAAACTTTTTATTAATAAAAGGCATCTTCAAGAAAACAAATTGTTCACATTTTTTATTTTGAAGTGGTAATTTTGGCATGATGTCTCGGCATGTAAATACCTTGCTATTTCCAGCCACTAAACAGGGCATTAGAAACCACGGAGAAAAGCAACCTGTAGCTTCCCGGGCGGATACAATGCTTTATCTCGATTAATATATTTTTTAGTGGATATAAGTATGTTATGTTGTTTTGATACGAACCTCTTATAATTTAGCTTCAGACGAACACAAAAAAACCCGAACCCCACCGGCCATTCCGGAATGCCGGGATGGCCCACG
>WAPZ01000158.1 GCA_015520535.1 Candidatus Heimdallarchaeota archaeon | reverse complement strand
GATATAACGTTATGTTTTTCATTTTCCGAAATATAGTTATCATTAATCAACTGAATAATTTCTTTCCAGTCCTCAGGCTCCTTACAATCTTTAACCAAAATATAAATATCTTCATACTTTTCTAAATCCTTCAATATTTCAATCAATCTGTATTTTATTTTTTGTTCCTTGAATCTATTCAAGCTCCGACTATCCTTGCGAATCTTTTCCCATAAATCAAGCACAATATCAATTGTTTTCTTATCTCTCTCTCGGTTAGATACCCTTAATAACCATTTAATTCTCTCTGTATTATTCTTTGATACATAATATTTAGACCACAGGTATTCTGAATGTTCTCGTTTATTTATAATATCCCAGAAACGTATCGCTTTAGCCCAATTTCCGGCTTTGTAAAAATAATATGCGATGAGATTGGGTAATTCTTCATCTTCGATTTTATCTATCCGTTGCCACGTAGCAAGTATTTGTTGATCAGCAACAATATTCTCATGCTTTGATCCAACTGGTAATTGAATTAACCAATATATTTGTTCATCTGGCAGACTGGAAGCAAATGCTTTTGCCCAATAATATTGTGGAGATATAGAGTCAATCTTTTCCCAATATTCAACAGCTTTATACCAATTCTTGCCTTTAAAAAAATATTGAGCCAATAGATCATAGAGTTCTCTATGTTCAAATCCTCTTAAAATTACTTGTTCAACACCACTGGCGATAAGACCCCAATCGTTCCGATTTTGTTTTAATGCTTTGTTCAAACTTACTTTAATCTGTTCAATAACATATTCCCATGTTTTCTCCCTTGGTGAAATGCGGGAAATAACTTCAGGGTCAAGTATTGTTTCTCTTAATACCTCGATTTCATTTTCCGTAGAAAGCATAAATTTAGCAACTTTGGCTCGAGACTGATCCAATCCAAAAACCTTTTCATGGAGCTTAATTAGTTGCTCCCAGCATAATCCCTTCCAAAAGCATTCGCTTGCTCTTTCATATTGCTGTATCCTAATCCACAAGTCTCCAGCCAGTTCCCATTGATTATCAATTTCATATGCTTCGGCTAAACAAACGTTCTTTTCTTCTTCTCTCCCTGCTTCTTCGTAATGTGAAGATGCCCTACGTAAGTAATCCGAATTTCTTTGACGTCGACCTTTCTTAGCTAATTCTTCTGCTTTACTAATAGGATCTTCTTCAATTAATTCAATTATTTGATCATTTGTAGCCCAAACAACATATCCTATTTTTGATTCTGGCCAATTTCCTCGATCCTCTTCATTTGCTCTTCCATATATATTATCCGGTGAATCTTGTGTTAGGTATTTCCAAAGATTCGCTTCACCTGCTTTTGAATCAATAATGAACAACGAATTCTGCGCACGAGTAATTGCTACATACAATTTGTTAAAAAAATAGGCCAATCGAATATAACTGCTCTCATCAATTTCTTCTCCACTCTTTATTTTCTGTAAGGCCTTAGAAAACAAATCGCCGACCGATTCTCCAAATTTATAAATGATAACTTTCGGAAATTCAAGACCTTTTGCACGAGCAGGACTATAAATATTATGTTCCTTTCCAATAAATTCCTTTAAAGCATCATCCGTCTTGTGAAATTTTTCTTCTTCACCAAGTTCTGTGGGAACGATAATTGTTGTGTCTTCGGCCAGCTTTAAATTCTCCACTGAAAAATTTTCACCGAGGATAAACTTACAAGGGTAGATATTGCTAGGTTGTCTCCACCAATCTTGGGGTTCTAAATCCTGAGAAGGTTCTCTTGTTAATAATTTATAACGACAAAACTGGATCAGATTAGCCAACTTTACAATTTCTGGAACAGATCTATAGTTTTTCCTTAAATCCCCATCACATAGAGTAATATTTCCTCTGTATAATTCCGTAAATTTACTGTGAAAATCTGATTTTAATCTTCTCCAACTAAAACCGGTGGGATTGATGGTTTGTAATGCATCGCCTGCAAAAGCAAAGGGAAGAAAATTAACTTCTTGAAGATCAAATTGAGTAAAAGAAGATAGTTTCAAAAGGAATTCAAGCTCGATTTTGGTATAATCCTGTGTTTCATCACAAAAAATGACGGGGTATTGATTTATGTCGTATGAGATCGGATCTTGTAAAACATTTATAGCTTTCCGAATTAAATCGAGGTCATCCCAAAATCCATGCTCAGTTATTAATGGCTTATACCATTGCAGATAGATAGAATTAAAAATATCTTTATAGATACCGTCTTCTACACTTTTATCTTTTTGTGGGATCGCTGAATACTCTTCTGGAGTTACTTCTTCAGATTTTGAAGAATATCCCTTTATAAACGTTCTTATCGTATGCCAAACTAAATCTGCTGAATATTGAGTTCTTTCTCTTAAACGACAACAATATCTAGTAAGATTTGGATGAACAAGCTGATTAGTATATAATTGTTTAAACATACTAAATGTTAGATGTTTGTTTGGATGATATTCTGTTTCACTTAATTCGGGAGATAAAATTTTTATCCGGATGAATTCCTGGAAAGGCCAAAGCATTTCATTAAGAGTAGATTCTAAATTGTATTTATCTTCAGGTCGCAACTCATATCTTGGATTTCTTTTAAGAATAGAAATAACTCCTTGTTTGGCTTCATTGAGTAAATATTCATTGTATGTAAGAAACAAAGGTGAACCCGCAAATCTTTCTGGATCTTTAATTTTCCTTGAAGAATACAATGCAAACAGATACATCAACATAGTGGATTTACCACTTCCAGCTTGGCCATTAATAAACAAAGGTAATGTTGATTTAATGAGCAATTTTTCTTCTTCTCCAGATAAAGCTAAGTTTGCGGGATCAAACTTATTGGGGTCATGATAGCGATGTATTCCTTCAATTTCACACCAAAGATCGAAATCTCTGTCTTCTTCTAAATTTAATAAAACCCAATCTGGATATGCTCGCCTAGCATACGGGAGCATTTCATCTATATTTATAAAATTGGGAAATTGATTGAGCATCTTTTCAAGGTCTTGTTTCGATGGTGGTTCTCCATAGAAGTGGGAAAATAAAAAATAAATTTTTCTAAAATTACTTGTGTCAGAAGAAGATGAATTTTCTATTATTGGTTTAAATAATATATAGCAGTTCTCTTTATTTGCTAGAAAAATATCATAATTATCAATTTGTTTTATATCGGCCTCATTGTCTACTATTTCACGGATTAATTCCTTATAAGTTTGCCAATACTGTCTGAATCTCTGGTTTGTATTAGAAACCCAATCTTCACTTTCATAAATCGTTACATCTAAATCTAATTTAGGTTTTTCGAGCCAACATTTAAGTTCCTCTGGAAGAGGAGGTGGAGGAGGTGGAGGGGGATTTTCTGGCGGTAGATTCTCTTTAATCTTTTCTAGTTCAGCATTACTAAGCGGATGATTATTCAACCATTTTCTAGGATCTCGTGTTAATTCATTATATTCTCTACCGTGGCTATAAACGATTTTAAAAACAAAAACAGTTCGTTCGTTAATTTCAATTTGTTGTATAATCAATTTTGAACGGTTATTATTAAAAGATTTTTTATAGAGAAGATTATCTAAAAAAGAATCTTGTGATAACAGGAGCTTAACCTCTTTCGTTTCCCTTCGTTCAAGCTGCTCTTTAAAATGATTAACAAACTTATAATTCCGGCTATCAAGCATTAAATCGGAACAAACATGTACAATTGCCACTTTTTTCTCCTTTCTTAATTATGCTCACAATTTACCATGGGAACCAAAAGACTTTTTCTTTATAAGTTTAATGTCACACTGATCCGCCCGCCATCTTTGCGACGGTACTACCGTCTCCATATAACCCCATTCCGCAAATGTCGCATTGCTGACCCTCCGCCCAAGGCGGGTCAGGCAAAGCCGTGTTGGAGGAGAACTTTTCCAGGCATCTTTGACTCTGCTCGGCGAGTTGAATCCTCTTCAAGAATAGGTCCAAACCGATCACCTTGCCGTTTTTTTTGTCGGTAAAGCTCAACGCACAGTTAGCCTGTACCGCAGCTCCCGGGGAAGTATCAGTTCCGGTTGAACGCCTTTTTTAGTGGGTGAGCAGCGAATGCAATTGTGCCAAATCAAGTTAAAGGCGAGCGCCGGAAGCGCAACCGGACACATTTCCCATTAGAGCATCGATAGCAAATAGATTGTTAACTTCGAATGAACCGCCACAGGCGTCAAAGCTTACATTTCACCTTCCACGTTTCCAAAATGTAAGAAACCGGATTGAAAAATCAAAGATGTCTCCTGAGGATGTTGTGATTGGATGCGCCCCGGCGCCCGGCCATCTAACAATGAGAAGCCGGATTGAATCAACGATGCGGTTCCCTGGCGGTATACCGTTC
>WAPZ01000157.1 GCA_015520535.1 Candidatus Heimdallarchaeota archaeon | reverse complement strand
CTAATAAAAGGATACAAAAGATGAACTTTGTCTGATAAAATCTAAAACTTTTTCTATGTTTGTCTTCAAAGTCTCTCGAATTTTTTATCAAATTAAGTGGAAATACACCATTCTTAGAAAAATTTTTATTCCAAAATCAAATAACTTTAGCGAAAACAAACATATCATACCAACATTTATTTTGGTCTAACATCCTTCTTAAAAAAGCAAAGTGACGTCTATAAAGAATTATAAGAATGTTTAAATAAAAGTGTGACCAAAATAGCTTAGAAACATACAGGTGTAAATGAGTATGACGATATATAGCGAACTGAGCAACGAATATCAACGTAGATACGCTGAATATTCAAAAGTTGAAATGCGAGATCTAGTCAACAAGGCGTACGCAAAAATAATGCGCGGCGTTGAAATAAAATGGAAGGACATTCAAAGTATCAGCCAACGTTATAGTCTAAGAACACCACTTCAAAATTTACTTATAGAATTGCCACAAATTAAAGAAGTAATTAATCAAGTTGAGCACAATCTCGCCAAAATAGAAAACTCTCATGAAATGCAAGTCCAAGTCGTATATGGAGAATATGGTCAAGGAAAATCCCAAATCGCCAATATTTTATTAGAACTATTTTCAGACACCACGCGTTTTCCAAACTGCATTTATTTCTATCACAGTGTAACAACAATTAATAGTTTTATCGAAGCTTTTATTTCTCACTTATCAAACATTTTAACGGGAAAACCCTTTTATTCAAAAATAGAACCGTTCTTGGATCAATTAAGATATGCTGTTGATTCTCGAATTTTAATCACCCAAATAATTGAAACATTCAGCAAGATTATCAAAGAACTTTCAAAACGAGGATATACAACGGTTCTCATCTTCGATGAAGTTGACAAAGCCTTAAATTCACCAGATGACTTTAAACCATGGGGAGACCTCTTTGTTACCCTTAATGACGAAAGTGACCTCAAACTTCTACTTGTATTATTGCTCCCACAAAGCACCGCCCAACAAATGCTTCTGATTGAACCACGTCTAGAAAGATGGACCACAGCGCTACACATTAATGCTGTCTATCTTACTGGAAAATACCTCGACTTTGTACCACATGCAATTGGAAATATCCTAGCAATGAAAGCCATTACTGAGCGCATCTCCTTTAATACTATGTATTTAGAATTTGCAGCACATGCCATTTCTTTTCAAGAAAAACGCTTAAAAAGCCTTTCAATAAGAGCCGTCAATCAATGGGCCGTACAACTAGCTGAAATGTTAATTCGCCTCATGAACTGGAATTGGGATTCACTACTCACGCAGTTCCAACACCTAGATCGAACAAAAAAAGGACAAGTCATAGAAAAAAAATTGCGAACCTTCTTGACTAATACTCAAATACCCAATTTCACCTTAAAAAACCCAGACACCAACGAATTCGAACGATATCACATTACCTACTCAAATGATAATTTAACAACAGAAAATAAAGTTTCTGATGGCCACTTTCAAATAAAAAAATTTGTAGAGAACGCCGTTGTTGAAGAAACCCTAGTAGCTTCCGAAATCAAATATACGGATACTGGAAGTCATGATTCCGAACAAATCAATAAAGTAAAAATTCTTTCTACTGGTTTTCCAACCATCTTCTTTTCTTTAGGATCAAACACAGAAACTGCCAACTTAATTAGAGAACGCATAAATTTATGGCATAAACAGCATAGTGCTCTTTATCCCGTTCTTTTAATCCACATTCCGAAACCACTCATTACGCCATTACTAATCCTACACGAAGATTCAACCACTATAAATCCAGCAAAAATCGCAATTTTAACTTTTTGGGCCAAATCACTCTGTGATTTCATGCAACCACTCGAAAATTTCTTCAAAAATTTACCAGACAAATTACTAGAACGGGCCATCGCCATACGACTAGAAAAATTAAAACAAATCACGCAACTAGGGTCTATTCAAGCAAAACAAGATCAATCGCCAAGCATAAGCACCACACAACCTTCATTAACC
The DNA here is from genome assembly GCA_015520535.1 of Candidatus Heimdallarchaeota archaeon. Classification (GTDB taxonomy): domain Archaea; phylum Asgardarchaeota; class Heimdallarchaeia; order Hodarchaeales; family S146-22; genus S146-22. The sequence continues at coordinate 644 of WAPZ01000157.1, read as the reverse complement.
ACATCCACTAACAACAAAACCCAATTAACCATACAATCAGGTGCCAGTTCCCCACAACCTAACCTCATGGTAGAGGCGATTACCCTTTTTTGCAGCTACATCGACGCTGCAATCAAATCATGGAAAACAATCCAAGTTCTCCAACGCGATGTGCTTAAAAAAGTTAAAAAACAATATCCTCTCGTTGCTGACTCATTTGAACAAATATTCCCCCAAATCCTCCAAGTGCTTCAAAATAACAACTTTATTTTAATTACAACACGTGGTGATAAAGAAATCATCAAAAAAACAAGCTCTTGGAATATTTCTCACGCAGCACAACTACTTATCCAACAGTTTTCTTAAACCCACATACATAACTTTTTTTAAACTACTTCTAAAATTACGATCCTATGTCAAAAGACAACCTGATTTTGAAAGTACTAACACTTTTCCAAATACAATGAAAAAAAGCCTTTTACACTCTTTTTAACACATACAAAGAATAATCATGCCCATTTTTCAATCCAGCTAAATCTGGAAACTCTTTTGCAATACAACAACTTGGCAAAATACGACTATATCTGTATATGATAAATTTCAATCCAGCTAAATCTGGAAACTCTTTTGCAATTACTTCTGTAAAGAATGCTCAGTTATAATGG
>WAPZ01000156.1 GCA_015520535.1 Candidatus Heimdallarchaeota archaeon | reverse complement strand
GATATCTACTGTTGGATTTGCCTTTTTAGTTGTTTTTAACATTATTTTGTGAGAAGACTTCGGAGTTCATTTAAAATACGGTCGATTTGGTCATCTAGCGATTGGAGTTGTTTTGTGTATGTGTTTCTAGTTCTGAAATAGGCGTTTTTGTCGATCAATTTTTCTTTTCGTCGTCGTTCTAGGCGTTTAAGGCTTTCTTGTATATCATCTCTACGAATTTCAGCGTCGGTTAAGTTTTTAACTGCTCTTTGATATTGTTTACCCTTAGTGGCTAGTTGTGAACCTAATGAATTGATTTTTTGGGTAAGTTCTCGCATTTTCCGTATAATTCTGGTTTGTTGAATGTTAAATTCCTTAGCTTTGATTTGTCCACGTGCTCGGGCTTCATTTAAGCTGTTCAGTTGTTGCCGAAGTGCGAGTTTTTCTTGATAGGTTTCGACAAATTGTTTAATAAGGTCAGAAGGAATTTCGATTTCGCGACCGACGCGTTGTGGTGAAACTGTAATACCAAAGCTTAGAAGACGTATAAGAACGATAAACCCTAATATGAAGAAAATCCAGCTGGTGTACATAATAGGCTCCGAATAGTAGGCAAAGGCATTGACTCTAAAGGTGAGTACGACCTTTTCTGTTTGATACCATTGATAGGATTCATTCATGTGAAGGACAATCATTGGGCGATTGTTGAAGATTCCCCATAAGCCCTTTTTAACCGATTTTTTAAGTGGTTCTGTGAGCCATCCTTGAAATGTCTTATTAAAGGAGTTTTGCCATTCTTTTATGTTGTATTGAGAGTTTGGTGGTAAAACAATTTTTACCGAGAGATTTTTAACTGTCCAATTGTAAATGGAGCCAGGTATTAAGGATACGTTAAGCTTGATATCATTGAGGGGAAACAGATTCGTCCAATCGATTTTTTTGCTTGCCAGAATAAATTTATTATTAGGAATTTTATACTTGACAGTAAAAGTGTATGTTTTATTATACTCAATGGGTATTCTCGGTTTTATACGGATTTCGGATTGGTTTAAGGATTCAATATGAACAAGTTCGACACTTAAGTTGCCCAAATCATCGTGTCCACCAATGTACTCTACATCGGCACTTGGATAAAAGAGACTGTGTGTTGGAACGTTTGGTCCGCCGATGGTATTATCAAAGGTGCTTTTTTTTGCACCAATATGTCGGAGTGTGATGGTGTCGGTAAAGATGGTATTGCCCCATGGATCAATTTCAATGACTTGTTCATAATTATCATATTGCACCCATGTGTATTCGTCATAGTAGAAGCGAAAATCAATAAAATAGGTCATATTTTTTTCTAATTCGGGAATGAAGGCTGGAATGAAGTCTAGTCCTTTTAATTTGGTGAGATTATAGTTGAAAGGAGTAGCGTTGAGCTCATTTCGTTGAATGGTATCGAGTTTAGTAATGTTTTCTATTTCTATAAGTGAGGAGCCGGTGGAAAATTTACTTCCAAATGTGGTCTTTTCGTCCGATATGGTGTCATTATCGAACTTCATTGCCATGCCAATGCCTTCAAGTCGGAACTTAAAATAGGTCATTGGTATGGAAAGCCAAGGATAAAGGCTCATATTAGTTAAATAGGGGAAGCCCTCGAGTTTTGCGCCAGGAGGATCGATTTTAAGTAGTGTTCCCGTCGGGAAGCCCTCGGTAATTTTTAAGGTAACATTATTATTTTGAGTAAGGGTTAAAAAATTGATGGTGTATTTTGTATAGTTATTCATCTCAGTTCGTGTAAACGTAGGAGTGCTTTTGGTAAAATTCTCAATGCTGGAGTTGAGATATGAGACGGAGAAATATCTTAATTGCTGGCTCTCATTTTTTGAAAGATATATATCAAATGTATTGAAGTCTTTACCTTCCTTATTTTCGATAAATATGGTTAATTCTACGGTTACTGCACCATATACATTCATTTTGACGGTTTTGTTTACTTCAATGGTATAACTGGTGTTGGTAAAGGTGGTAATGTCGAAGGGTATGGACGTTTCGCTCTGTGAACTGGCAAGCAACTTAAACGAGTTTTGCTTCTCGTTTGTCGTAGTTCTATGAGTACCACTATGCGACGGCACGTTTTTATATACATCCGTCGCAGAATTTTCACGATTATCGCTTGTGTACATCTTTCCGTCAACTGCTAGGTTAGCTAGACTGATCATAATTAGCAGTATTGTTAGTGCCACGATTACTTTCTGCCTCTGTAACAACCTCAATGGAAACACCTTTTTTGTTTGCTCTAGAATTGGATAAATTTGCCAATTTAATCGTTTTTCTCCAAATATAACTCATTCAACTGGTATAAGAATGGAATGAATTTCAATTATGCAACTCTTTTTGCATTTTATGTCATAATTCTGTTCAAATAATGAGAATATCTTCAATGCTCACTTCAATTTAAACTTTTTAAGTGTAAAGCAAAAAGAGATTGGTCTTTTTTTGTGGTGAGTGGCAAATCGTTTTCACGACTCACGATAAGAATAGAAAAAAAACGATATAAAGGAATTTATTTTTCTATGGGCTGGTATTCCTCATTTTACTCTGTTGACATAGAAACAACTGCAAAGAAAAGACCGACAAAAGCCAAGATAGCAGCTATAACCGCTACTACGATTGCCGGTAGTACTACGGTTTTCAGCAAAAGAAACCAAAAAGCCAGAATAAAGATACCTATAAAGGCCATCCCACCGATTAAAGTCCATATTTGGTTATTTTCGCCCCACATGTAATCTGATTCGCGGTTGCTTATACCTAGGGCGACTCCTGCTATGATTCCGGATAGCCAAATGAAAAATAACTCAAAATATTGGATGTCGGTGGTGAGCGACGGTTCTACTGCATTCGGCCGAATAATAGCAATGGCAGCGAAAAGAAAGCTAGTACCGAATAAAATTCCACCTATAAGTGTTGGAGTTCGCATTATTTTCACTTTCCATGGATGATAATCTTCAAGTTTTCTGTTTGCGGGAGCATTTAAATGCTTTTTTATAACTTCACTGAAGATCGGCAAGGAGGGATGCATTGAAAAAAAACGTGGTGAAAATATACACATATTATCTCAAAAATACATTCTGTTTAATTCGAATACATCCTTTGGTTCTTGTGGTTCGTCAAGAACTAGTGCATCGAATTGATTCATAAAAAAGTGGGTGAAAAAAGAAATGAAGGCGTTTACAGATTGGGACGTATTTTTTCGTGAGTTAAGGGAGTTAAAAATTGAGAACGACGACTCTGCCAAAAAAGACAGCATTAAAACTGATGAAAGATCATCATTCCTTATGACAATTTGTCAGTGTGAAAATGGAGCAAAACTTTTATTTTCGCCGAAAACAGAAGAGTTTACGGTGCAAGGAACCTGCAATTTACAACATATTTGTGCACAAATTAAAATTGATGCGCAATTAGCCAAAGGGATTGCGATAGAAAAGAACGTTAAATTAATGTTTGAGCCATCGGAATTATCAACATTATTATTTGAACAGCAGCATTAAAGTACCGGGCTGTTTTCCGTTTCCGCCACTTTCCAAATTTTCTTGATAGTTCGAAGGAGTATCATAAAGAGTTGTGCTCTTGGCTTTTTAATATCAGATTGTACTTGATTCCATGTTTTTGCCTTTAATACTTTATTTATGATTAATTTTTGTTGTGCACGTGTTAAATAGTTATTTGGGTCATTGGCGATAAAAAACCAAGTGCATAGAATTCGAATTGCGTCTAGCGCCATAAAATAGTTTAATGTGCCTTCTAAGTAATTAATTAATCGCACTTTTGCGCTTTGTGTGAGGACAAGCGGATACGTAGTTAGTGGTGGTGTAATATTTAGGATAGTAAAAACTAAATCGTCGTCCATTTGATATAAGGTTTCTCTTAAATTTTCAATGAAAAAAACACGGAACATTGCGGACCAATGTGAAAATGTGCTATCGTAATCATTAAAAGTTGGTAATGCTTTTATTACGACAACACTGTGCTCGCCGGTGGTGGTATTTGCTGTTGGACGAAGATGTACAAGTTTAAAATTATTTTTATGCCAAAAGCGTAAGAGAATTGGAGTGGCACCAAAACTAGAGCCAATCCATGAGGTTGTGGTTTTTTTTTCTGTTAAATAGAGTACCAGTTGTGAGAGGAAAAAGGAGCCAATCCCATTATTTTGTAATTCTGGATGAACAGCAATCCGTACTATACGTATTCCTTGAAGATTTTTATATTTTAAACCATACTCTCTTATGTACATAGTCGGAATGAGGTTTCCTTTGAGAGTGTGTGTTTGTTTTAGTTCATTTATATGTTCTTCCGTGATTGGACCCTCAACACTACATTGAATCGCCGCAATGGGGATTTTTCGGTTGCTATTCACATCAAGATAATAACCAATTACAAGAAAATGTGACGATGAATCTGCAAGAAAAAGCAGATCATTTGGCTGGTTTCGATAATGTGAGGTTATATATATTCCAATTGTTTCTTTTAATGTTGGTAAAAAGTTTTGGTGAAATAAATTGTCTTTACTGGGAATTTCAAGATGAAGGATGGTGTTGAAAGGCTTTTCAAGGATTGTTTGTCTTAGTTTTTCTGTGAAGGTATGGGGTTCTGCATCCAAAAAGAAGGTTTCGAATAACCATTTTTCGATTGGGTCGTTTTCCGAAAACCGTATCGGAATTTTCATTTCGAACTTAACGATTTGAGTGTTGGCACTTTTTTCCAAATTTTTGAGAAAAACTAATGAGAAACTACGTCCAACGCCTTCGTATCCTTGAACCGTAGTAGACATAACTGTTTTTTCTCGTTTAATAAGATTTTGAAGGATTTTTGGTGGTATGGCTGCGGCTTCATCAATAAATAAAAGGCTCTTTTTTGGTATCTCAATGGCATCTTTTGGCGGTTTATAGCTGATGCGAATTGTTTTTTGCGGGGTGATTGGAACTTCAACATTAGAGATGTAAGTACCTTCGACGGTGTATGATATTTTTGGTTTTATTTTTTTAAATTCTAGGTATTTTATAAGCTGTTGGAACACAACTTGTATATTTTCTATATGTGGCGCCGTTAAATATATTAATGGGTGTTTTTTTGCATTTTGCGTTTTTTCAGTTGAAAAACTGCTGTTTAAAACAAGTTTTCCAAGTAAGATTCCGAGTGTTGCGGATTTTCCTCGTCCCCTGTTAGCAACTATTAAAAAGAGGTCTCTTTTTTGCATGGTGAAATTTTTCGTTTTTGTTAATTCAGCTAGTAGTTGTGTGATAACGTGTTTTTGATCAGCCGTACAAGGATATCCGTCAATGTTTTCATTTAAATTGTCCTTTTTTACGGAAAGTTGTTGTGTTTCAAAATTTCTATTAAAACTTAATGCTTCGTTTAGTACAAAAATGTTGGAAAATTTTCGTAGTGTGGTTAAAAAATGTTTTTTGAGAAAACTTACAAAAGTTTCTTCTTTATTTTTTGTGACAAGACCCATTTCTTTGTAAAACTGAGGGACCGAATGTATCCAAATGTCTTCTTTCGTTAAAATAAGGCAAATAAAACCGCCACCATTAACAGTTTCCACAATTCGACAAATCGCATTTGGCGAAAAGTCTAATCGTAGGTCTAAAAGGCAAAAATCAAAGGATTTCCCTAAAATTTTTCTGCTTTCTTTAAAAGTAATCGCTTCAATTACGATGTTAACCTTTGTGGTATAGGTATCCGCTATAATAGAGTATATTGAGTTTTCAACATTAACTAGTAGTGCAGATATTGTCTTTTTCTGAATATAATCAGCAAAATGTAAATAATATTTTATACTGTCTTGTAATACGTTTTTTTCGTTTGATGTGAGTTGTTCCAGATGCTCCGTAAAAAAAAGTAAAATAGCACGTTGATTTTTTACATAAAGTTCCACTAAGTCAAAGATTTGTGTTTTTTCTTTGTGATCCACAGTTAAAAACCGCACATATCTGATTTTAGTTAAATTACTGCTTTTCCGTGGTTACAAATTCTTTTAGTGAGTCAAGAAGATCAATTCCAATTAAAAGAACCTTTTTATAGTTTTCAATTAACTCTGCATTCTGTGTGGCGGATTTGCCATCTTCATTCAACACTTGTCGTGTCAGCAAAAGTAAGCTAGGTAAAAACAAAGCCAGGTCTTTTGGGATTAACAAATCATTACTGATTGTTATCGCGTCTTCAAAGGGACATTCTTCTAGCACGCCTCTTAAATCATCGTGTACTGTATAATACAAACGCGGTCTTCCCTTTGTACCTTTTTTTTGTTCGCTTTTTTCATTTGTTGACAAGCATTTAATAAATTCTAAGTCCTTTAAAAGTCGCAAGTGGCGTGTAATCGACTGTGGATGTTCTTGTAGTTTAAAAATGAGTTCGTTTACGTACATTTTTTGATCTTTTAATGCTAACAGTATGTCTCTTCTCGTTTGGTTACTTAGAGCTTGAAGTGTCTTGTCAATTTGTTCTAACACGCTTTCTGGTGATTTTTGTTCTTTGAGGCTTCGATAGAGAACGCACCCTAGAACGCCGAAAATTAAACGTAAATGTGAAATCAGCTGCTTTTCTTTATTTTCTTGCAAACTTATTACTTGACTGTCTGTCATTCAAAAACCCTCAGTTTAATATTAACATATCCTTCTATAAAAAAATATCTTCACATATTGTGAATGTGAACTGGAGATAGAGGGGTTAAAAATAGAGATTAGGGCGACTTTTTTCGTCTTTTCCTAATTGGATGGTCGTATTTAGTTGTTCACTCATTTCCTTCATTAACTCTCTTAGTTCGGATGTATCAATTTTGCTAAGTCCGAGAAGTGCTTCTAATACACCTAATAAGGAAATGGCTGACTGTGGATCGACTCCTTCGGTCCACGCCTCCGAGCACAAGAGTAACGTGTGATAATTTTGTTGATAATACTGAAAATTGACAGCTGATTGGCCTAGTAGAAATGGTTCTGTCCAAAAACTCATTTTATTTTTGGTAACAATATCATTGGATCCTTTATTTTCTTGTGTTGTGCTTAATGTTCCGATTTTACTGTCAAACATGAATGTTTGTGCTTTTTCTTGCCAATTTCTTTTGAGTACCGGTTTTCCATCAATAATATAGATTTTTTGTGGAGAAAATATTTCATAGAGTTTTTGTAGAGACGTTGCTAATTGGGCTGAAATGGTTTGGGGGATGTTAACAATGGACGTGGTTATAATCATGGATTTATTGTTATTTTTTGGATTTGCGGGTACGTAGTGAATAGAAATTGGTGGTATGACTTCTAAGTTGTTTTTTTGAACGACAGCGGGTAAAAATGGCGAGAAAAAACCGCCGATCTTATATGCACGAAAATGTTTGATGAGTGTGTGCGTCACCATGGCACCAACGGCGCCGATGGACGCAAATCCCTCCAATACATAGTCACATTCACGTATATCGCTTAAATTCGTTTTGAATGTAGGGATTAAAAACTCATTTTCTTGCTCCATGGTGGTGGCAATAAAATTTTCTTCTATGATTTCTTCTATTTCCATCAAGCAGTTGACGCTCCTAAAAATTCATTCACTCAGGAATTTCTTACATACTTCAATGAAGGGTTGATACTCATTTATTTTCTGTTTTTGAAGCGCTTTAAGATATGAAATTATTAAATCTTCTGTTACTTTCGGCTTTTCCATATCTAAAAGTTTTTTTAAAGATTGAGATGGTTGTTGACTTTTATATTTTAAAAATATATCTTGTAATACTTTCATCACAGCATTTCTTATGGCTATTTCGATATCTGCCCCACTGAGCCCTTCTGAGGCTTCTGTAAGCTTTTCTAAAGAGATATTTTTTTCTACGGGTTTATCTTTTAAGTGAATGGAAATGATTTCTTTACGCGCTTTTTTATCTGGGAGAGGAAGGTAGATGTGCTGTTCGAATCGTCCCGCTCTTAATAATGCGGGATCAAGTAAATCCGGCCGGTTAGTAGCTCCGATAATTATTACATCTTGTAATTCTTCGAGTCCGTCAAGTTCGGTCAGAAAAGTACTGATAATGCGATTAGATACTTCTGAGGTAGTAGTTGCGGTTCGAGTACTTAAAATGGAGTCGATGTCGTCAATAAAAAGTATTGCCGGTGCGGCTTGTTTAGCTTTTCTGAATAACTCTCGGATAATTCGTTCTGACTCACCTACCCACTTCGAAAGAATCTCCGTACCTTTAATACTAATGAAATTTATTTGTGTTTTCTTTGCCAACGCTTTTATTATTAAAGTTTTACCTGTTCCCGGAGGACCAAAAAGTAAAATACCTTTTGGTGGCTTAATATTGCCATATTGATACAATTCCCTATATTTGAGTGGCCATTCCACAGCCTGTTCTAGTTTTTGTTTAACGTCTTCAAGACCCCCAACACATTCCCACTGTACGTCAGGAATTTCGATATAGACTTCACGCATTGCGCTAGGGCGAATTTCTGCCATAGCATCCAAAAAATCACTCATTTTTACTTTAATTTTTTCTAGAATACTTGTTGGTATGTAATCCAGTTCCCAATTGATTTGTGGCAACACGCGTCTTATACTTCTCATAGCGGCTTCTTTTGCTAAGGCAGCAAGATCAGCACCGACATAGCCGTGTGTAATGCTTGCGAGTTTTTCAATATCTACATCATCGTCCAGTGGCATGCTACGCAAATGAATAGATAGTATTTCAAATCGTGCCTCTTTGTTTGGTACCCCAATCTCGACTTCTCTGTCAAATCTTCCAGGTCGTCTAAGTGCGGGATCCACTGCATTTGGTCGGTTTGTTGCTCCAATTACGATTACTTCGCCACGACTTTCAAGTCCATCTAAAAGTGCTAACAATTGTGCGACCACCCTTATTTCTGTTTCATTTCCAAGTTCATCTCTTCGCGGCGCAATAGAATCAATTTCATCAATAAAAATGATACTTGGGCTGTTCTTTTTGGCTTCATCGAATATTTGACGTAATTTTTCTTCTGATTCACCAAAATACTTTGAGAGAATGACTGGTCCCGAGACATGGATGAAATGTGCTTGAGATTCGTTTGCTACTGCCTTTGCTAGCATTGTTTTCCCAGTTCCGGGGGGCCCATACATTAACACCCCTTTTGGGGGTTCAATCCCTAGATGACGGAAGAGTTCGGGATATCGCATCGGGAGCTCTATCATTTCACGTAATCTTTGAATTACGTCATCTAACCCTCCAATGTCTTCATAACTTACCTTTGGAATGGTTTTTGTGCTTTTTTTCATTTTTTCGTCTTGTACTGGATCTTCTTCCAGAATTATTGCCGTATCTTTTGTCACTAAGACCGTGTCAGCGGCAGGGATGGTATTAATGACAATATATTCTATTACTCTTCCAAGGCTTTCAACTCGAATTTTATCACCGATTGAAATTGGGCGCCCGTTTAGTTCTCTTTTAAAATAAGCTTCAGCACCGCGTAGAATATATTTCCCCGTCGGCGCCATTCGTACTTCTGTTGCAGCAATAGTTTTGGCTTTTCTAATAGTAACATATTCGTCTAGCTTAGCACCTGCGTTAGTCCGGATATTTCCGTCAATTCGAATAATGTTTTTATTTTCATCCGTTTTGGTTAGCGGCCATGCTATAGCTGTGGTTTCACGCCGACCATTAATTGTAATGGGTGTTCCCGGCGTTATATTAAGTTGTTTAAAAGCCTTATAGGGAATTCGTGCAATGCTTTTTCCAACATCAGAATAATGAGCTTCACTTACACGCAATTTAAGCTGTTCTGTCATTTATATTTCACACTTGCCCGTTTCTTTAATCGATAATATTAAGCCGATTCACTTACAAAAGAACGACGGGTTGTCAGAGTTGGGATTCGTGGTGAGCTTATTGATATTGATATTTTATGGTAAGAACACCATTTTTTAGTTTTGCTTTAGCTGACTTGGGATTTACTTTTCTCGGCAAATAAAGATGCTTATAGTAGTGTCGTGGTGGTTTACCAGCATCGATTTTTAATTCACTTTCTGTAGATAAGAGTTTGATGTCTTTTTGTGCCACGCCGGGTAATTCTGCAATGATAATGAGCTCTTTTTCGTCTTCAATAATGTCGACTAGCGGTTCACGGGCGGGACTTTCGATTCCTTTAGAGGTAGGTTTGGGAATATCACCAAAACGCTCGATTTTTGGGCCATCTGGGCCATATTTAATACGAAAACCCCATACAAAAGGATTTACTTGTGTATCATTGGTATTAAAAGGCTTAAATGCCGGAAAACTTTTAAACATTTCTTCCATAAAACGATTTAGTTGTTCAAAGAACGATTCAAAGTCTGTAAAGTTGGTAAAGAAATCAAATGGATTAGTAAAGTCTTTTTTCTTTTTTTTATTGTCATCCCAAGGATCAAAATCGTCTTCCATTTTTTTTACAACCTCTTTTGCTATTCTTATTATGCT
>WAPZ01000155.1 GCA_015520535.1 Candidatus Heimdallarchaeota archaeon | reverse complement strand
TGTTCCAGTATCTTTCACTATTGAAAGTGGGATTGCAGCGAAGTATGTTTGGAATAGTTCTTCATAGGTTATCGGGATTTTTCTCCTTAGTATGAATTCAAACAGGTACTTTGGTTGAAGTGTTTTCGCTTCTGTTATTTCAGGTTTATCGCTTAAGGTTTTCATAACTAACACTTTTAATTTCCAGTATAAATCGCTTTGATTTTCACTGTCAACACTTTTCTCCTCTTCTCCTTTACGTGTTTCAGCGAACATTAATATTTTCTTTACAAAGTCAGGGTCAGGCATTGGCACCTTCATTTTATCCCTCCTTAAGAGTATAGCTGACATGCCGAGGTTCGGTAACCACGTTGTATGGTATATCACGTAATTGTAATCTAAGTCTATGAAAATGGATCTCCCCACCATTTTTTCTTCAACTTTTTGAAGTGAAGGGATCGGGATATATTTTTCGATTTTATCTTTATCGCAAAGTTCATTTATTTCAACTATTCCCCGCGTTTTATCTATTTCTTTTATATTTGTTTTCGTGAAGCAACCTGTTACACTTATTTCACTGTTAAGTTTACTTATTATATTTTCACTTATTTTCAAGTTCTTTAAGCCGAAGTACAGTTTTAAGATCGACGGTCTGTAGATGTCGTAATCGTCTATTTTTAACACATTTCTAACATCGTTTAAAACCTGTCTTTTGAATTCCTCATAGGGGCTTGAGGTTAGTAAACTGCTGTAAAGTTCAGAGTGGATGGATTGAAGCTCGTTTTCCGGCAAAGGTTTTTCCTTGCTGATAATGAACATTAACTCGAGGTCGGGGATGGTGTACGCTACTTCGCTCACATAACCGAGGTATTCACCGTTCATATAAACTCGGAAGCCGACTAGGTTCCAACCTTCTTCTAATTCCTCTAAATCAGGGAAAAGGATCTTGTTCAATGAATCAACGGTGTCTATGACGTCCCTTATCCTCTTTACCTCTTGTTCTATGACATCCTTGTATTCACTTAACTTCTCTTCCTCTTTTAACTTTTCTAATTCCGCTATCTCCGTTTCAAGGTGGGCTTTAATCTCAACTATTTTGCTAACCACTTCAGATAATTTGTTTCCAGATTCCACGCTTTTTTCAGACATGTCGATTAGGGATCCGCTGAATTTAAATAATGTGGCTAAGAGTTCCTTGAATTCATCTAAGAGTGTCACGTATCTAGGCCTGTAACTGGAGATGGATGTTTCTAAGGCGGATCTCTTCTCTTTTAATCTAACTGTTTTCCTTATTATCTCCCTTATATACGGGGAGATTTCACTTAAATCATCTATATCAAGCTCTTTTTCAGCCAAACCGATTAGCGAAAGTAAGTACCTCTCCTCATCAAGTATCCTCTTATATCTACTCAAAGCGTCAAAGTAATTAACTAAATCAACTGACAAACCAACTTCACCCATAAGAACCATGGAAAACGTGACACCATAATAGAATACAAGGAAAACAATAATATAAACCATAAACATGTGAACAATTAAACCCCAATCCAGATAACCCCCCAAAACCAAAAAAGAACCCTAAAAAACATGAAAAACAAAAACAATCACAAAAAATAAAACTTTTAAAAAAGAAAGACAAGTATGGAAAACATAATACGTTTAAATGAAAGGGAACAAAAATGGGTAAACGAATCAGAGTCCAAAGACTAGGCAGAGGATCACCAAAATTCAGAACACCACCAGTAAGATTCGCAGAAATCAAACTACCAGACTGGCCCGAAACAAGAGGAAACGTCATCAAAGGCACCGTAATAGACATAATACACGAACCAGGAAGATACGCACCACTCGCACTAGTAAAATTCGTAAAACAAAACGGCGAAATAGAAAAAAAATGGCTAATAGCAAGCGAAGGACTAAAAACCGGCCAAACAATCGAAATAGGCGACACAGCAACAATAAACATAGGAAACGTCCTACCACTAGCAAAAATACCCGAAGGAATACCCATAAACAACGTAGAAATACACCCATACGACGGCGGAAAAATAGCAAGAACAGCCGGAACATACGCAATAATCAGAAGCCAAATACCAGCAAAAAACCAAACAGAAATAGAACTACCCGGCAAAAAAAGAATAACACTCAACTCAAACTGCAGAGCACAAATAGGCATAGTAGCAGGCGCAGGAAAAAACGAAAAACCCCTAATCAAAGCAGGAGCAGCATACCACAAATGGAAAACCAAAGCACACATATGGCCAAGAACAAGAGGCGTAGCAATGAACGCAGTAGACCACCCCTTTGGAGGGGGACGTGATAAAAAGCCAGGGAAACCTAAATCAGTATCTAGAAACGCTCCGCCTGGTCGTAAAGTTGGTTCAATTGCTGCGAAAAGAACGGGTAAGAGAAAAAAGTAGGAGATATTGACCATGTGTTGAGTCAAAAATTTTTTACTTTATTTACATGCCCATACTTGTTATTGAAATTTTAGGTTT
>WAPZ01000154.1 GCA_015520535.1 Candidatus Heimdallarchaeota archaeon | reverse complement strand
TTTCACTGGCAGAAAAATCCTTGTACCACATAAAGGAGAAAGGATATGATTCTAAAAAAGTTTCTTTTTCCTTATTTACGCCATTAACTTTACTAGATACAGAAACGGATGTAGATTTTTATAAAAAAACGTTTAATGGAAATGTTACCGGCATTATCGGGACGATAACCCAAATTGGCGAAATCCTAGAAGAATTCAAAAACTCCAGCCTTCCATGGACTCGGCTCATAATTATTCCATGGGGCAAAAAAGAGCCAATTGAAGTGCTAAAAGAATTAAAAAAAATTTAAAAATGGAATTGTCATGCTTCAAAGACACATTTATTGCGTTAATTTAAGAATTTCTTCCCATTCGAATTGAATGTCCTCTTCTAGTTGTTTGACCAGTTCTGGGGTAATATTTTTGAACCGGCCTTGATATTTCATCCATTCCTCGATGGGTGCTCGTTTGGCGGGATCTTGATAACGTCGTGATTTGCTAGAAATAGTGACTTTCCCATGAACGGCCTCATACAAGATCCAATAACCCGTTTCAACAGACAATTTTCCGACTTTAACGACATCTTGCGTTTGGACTTGCCAACCAGGTGGACAGGGTGTATGAATTTGGATAAAACGGAAATGTCCCTTAAATTCATGAGCTGCCCGATAAATTTTGTCATACAAGTCTAAGGGGTAAACAGCACTGGCAGTAGCTACATATGGAACGCCTTGTGCAACCATCATTTTTGCGACGGATTTTTTCGGTGAACGTTTTCCCGTCACTGTGGTGGTGGTTTTAGCACCTCGAGGAGTCGAGCCCGATTTTTGTGCACCGGTATTTTGATATCCTTCATTGTCATACATTACGTAAATTATATCTTCATCTCTTTCTGCTGCACCACTTAACGTAGCGAAGCCAATATCAGCTGTTCCACCATCGCCTGCCCACACGACAATGTTGACATTGGGATCACGGCGTTTCATCATTCGTGCCATTCCAGATGCAACTGCCGCCGAACTTGCAAAAGCACAGTTGAAGATGGGAATGTTTAGACCATATCCATGTCCAAAACCTTGAATTACACTTGTACAGCATGCTGGAACTACTATAATGGCATTATTTTCTAAAGCTGCCATGGCGTGACGAAAAGCCAAATTTAAATTACAGCCGGGGCAAGCGAGGTTCCCTTTTTTCACGGCTTTAGCTAATTTTTCTTTTTCTATAAGTACTTTCAGTTTTACCATTAAAATTCCCCCTTAAATTCATTCTTTAGGACTTTTTTAATTCGAATGACGATATCTTCATAGTTTACATCAGTTCCACCAAGTCCCATCACCGTATGGTAAATTGGAATGTCTAAGTCGTGATCTTTTGCCGCAGCCGCGACTTCAAGATATATTGGTCCAGCGTGACCAAAACTTACCGCCCGATCGATTACAATTACTTTTTCAAAGTTTTTCATATATTCAAGAAGATCTTCTTTGGGGAAAGGTCGGAATACCCGAATTCGGAGAACGCTAGTCTTGATTCCTTGAAGTGTAAGTTCTTCTGCGGCAACTTCAGCTTCTTCAGCTAAAGTAGAGGTTGCGATAATTGCTAATTCACCTTCTTTTGGACCATTAACTTCAACTAACCCGCCATAATCACGTCCCGTTAATTCTGCCCATTCTTTTGTAACGCGTTTTATAACCTCTTTAGAACGTTGCATACTCTCTTGCAAATCTCTTCTCAAGGCGACAAATTCATCCGGAGGAATGAGCGTACCAAAGGCTTGTGGATGTGACGGATGTAAGGCAACTAAGGGATCAAATTTGGGTAAAAATTTATCAACAAGTTCTTCTGAAACCAGTTCAACCTTAGTAGCTACATGGGACAAGACAAAGCCGTCTAGACATACCATAAAGGGGAAATAGACATCATGATTTTCAGCTATTTTGTAAGCCATTATAATGGAATCGTACGCTTCTTGGTTATTTTTAACATAGATTTGACCCCAGCCGGCGTCTCTCATCGCCATACTATCTTGATGGTCGACCCATATTGTCCAACCAGGTGCAATAGCACGATTCACTACTGCCATAACGATGGGAAGTCGGCCATATCCAGCCCAAAAAACGTTTTCGGCCATGTATAACAAACCATGAGCTGCAGTTGCCGTAAAAGTTCTTCCTCCAGTCACAGATGCTCCCATAACGGCAGCCATAGATGAATGTTCTGATTCCACATTGATGAATTCGGCTTTCAAACGTCCAGTAGCAACGGCTCGGTTTAATGTCATAACGATGGCGGTAGCTGGAGTAATCGGATATGCAGCAATCACATCGGGTTTTGCTAAAATAACGGCTTCCGCAACGGCATCATTGCCGGTTAACATTTCAAAATTTTTTTCTTTCATTTCACTAATTGCCATAGTTTCTCCGCCTCCTTAAATCAAATTTATCAGCTTTCAGCTTCGACTATTATTTGTTCATCTTCAACTTCTTCAGAAATAGCATGAGCTGGACACACATGCGCACATATCATACAGCCCTTGCAGTATGCGTCATCAATGTGTGGATATCGTTCATCATCAATTTCAATGCACTCATCCGGACAGTACAGCCAGCATTGTTCACATCTTGTACATAACTCATAATTTATCACGGGTTTTGCAGTTCGCCACTCACTTGTTTGACCGGCAATCCCATCCACGGGTTCAACAATCCAGTGAATTTTTCTTTCAGCCAATTATATCACCTCTTTTATTTTAAAGTAGCGGTTTCAACTTTTTTCATACCATCAATAATTTTAACAGCTTTGTACGCCGCTTTTAAGGCTTTGAGGTTTCGCTCTAGAAACTCCGGGTCAGTTACATAGTGTTTTACAGCTTCTTCCATCGCCTCTAGTGAGATAAAGTCAATCACCCTCAAAAAGGCTCCTAGCATTGGTGTAGAAAGAATTGCTACTCCCGAGCGGATTAAATTGACTTCACGTGCAATTTCTAACGCATTAACATATCCCAATCTTTTATGTGGATATTTTTCTATAAGTTCTGGTTCCTCTTTGGCATTTATCGTAAATGTGCACTCTGGATGAATATTGTTTGGATCAATCAAACGTGAAATAAGGTTTTTATCCAAAGCGATTACATGATTAGGTTGACGGACTTGTGCATGCTGTTTAATTCGTCGGTCGCTGATACGAATTGAAGATTGAACGGGAGCACCACGTCGTTCCGCACCATATTTAGGTATGGCAGCTGCATCCAATCCCATTAAAGTGGCGGCGTAGGCTAACATTTTGGCCATGGTGACACCACCTTGGCCACCTCGACTGAGAATTACGATTTCTTCTAACCTCATGATGCATCACCTAAGAACGAATAAAGAATAAATCATTATTAAATATTTTTGGTATTCTCATATGAGGAATTAGCTTAAGC
>WAPZ01000153.1 GCA_015520535.1 Candidatus Heimdallarchaeota archaeon | reverse complement strand
CCGTCATACATTATTTCCTCTTCGTTCGTAAAATTCCGTCACAACAAATTTATTGATCGGGGTCGCCTTATAACATATTTAAGCCATGGAATCGAGGTGAAAGAAAACCAATTTGCGGGACTTAATTCTACTTCAATTGAAATTATTTATGGAAACAATCCTACCATTGTCAAAAATCAGTTTTCTTCCGGAACACGCGGCATTTTTATTAAAGGCATAAATCTCCAAAATCGCACTAGAGGTGGCAACATTTCTTTAAATGTATTCTCTAACTTTTCTGACAGCGCAATTGTTCTTCTATATACCGCAGAAGTTTTTTTGATTAATAATTTCTTTCGAAATAATGAATTAGCACTCAGATTTGACAATTCTATAAAGTATGTTGTATATCTAAACGTATTTGAGAAAAATCAAAATGATGTTGAGATCTTAGGTGGAACATATACTGGCGGTGCGTTTGATTATAAAGGAATTGGAAATTGGTGGGATCGATACAAAGGAAATGATGTAGATGGAGATGGAATCGGCGAAATCCCACACACGCTAAGTTATACGCAAAACGACCGTTATCCACTTATTTATGGAATAAGTCAACCGCCCATTATGAAAAATTTGACGTTAACACCTCTTTCTCCGACAAATATAGATGTATTGACTGTTGAAGGATTTATAGCTGATCAAGCTGGCATATTACGCGCCGAAATTATCTTAGATTACCAAAACTTAGGCCGACGAACCACATTGCAACTCCATTATGCTCGGTTTCCCGCATACTATCGCACTTCTTTCGGGCCTTTCCCAGGCGGTACACAATTCAAAGTTTTAGTTCGGGCTACAGATGGGCATGGCAACGTTAGAACCGTGGAATTAACTACCATAAATATTAGAAATACTCCATTTGTCAAAATCACGATTGTCGATTCTACGTTTTTGTTCACCGTTCTTATAATCGTCAGTTCTTTCGGATTTCTCTATGTACTACAACGGCTTTTCTACCAAATTAAAAAGACATGACGCAAAAAAAATTGATTTCAAGCATAATGTATTAAAAGAAGTGTGATCCTCATTTGATTGAATAAAAAAGCACAACTGAGGTGTAATATCATGTCATTTACTAACATCAAATTAGAAATTAAGGATAAAATTGCATGGCTTTACATAAATCGAGAATCAAAAGGAAATGCACTGAATAAAGAAACGGTAATAGAAATCGATCAAGCACTTAATCAGATTGAAAACAATCCAGACATTCGTGTTCTAATAATAAGAGGTGCGGGTGAGAAATTTTTTGTGGCGGGTGCTGACGTTAATGAATTTAAAGGCAAAAACGCACTGGATATTATTGATTTTATCCCGCTTTTCCAAAAAGTGCTGAACCGCTTAGAAGAGTTGCCAATCCCAGTAATCGCCGCAATCAATGGATATGCACTCGGCGGCGGATGTGAATTATCACAAGCATGTGATATTAGAATTGCAAAAGAGTCTGCTAAATTAGGCCAACCCGAAATCAACTTAGGAATAATTCCCGGTGCTGGAGGCACCCAACGACTTTCACGGTTGACGAATAAAGGCTTTGCAAAGGATCTTATCTTTACGGGTAGAATGGTCTCCGCTTCGGAAGCCGAACGAAAAGGATTAGTGGATCGTGTGGTTCCAGATGACAAGTTAGATGAAGAAATTGAAAAACTTGCCAATGAATTAGCTAAAAAATCGCCAACTGCAATTCGATTAGCAAAAGAAGCCATTAATAAGGGATATAATATGCCCTTAAACGAGGCATTGAATTATGAAATTTATCTATTCTCGTTATGCTTTGATACTGAAGAAAAAGAAAAACTTGTGACGGCATTCTTGGAAAAAAGAAAATAAATGCCTCACTTTCTTGCCACTTTTTTACTTTTTTAAAGCAAAAAATAAACGGATAGTTAAGAGTAAAAACAGCTAAGGTGTAATGTGGGGATCTTTCCGTGGGAACATGGCTAAAGAAACTTCAAGAGTATGAAAAAGAATTACTTAACCAGTTACCGAGTCCATATGAAATTCCGCCAATCATCGCCATTGGTGGCTTTTCGGGTTCGGGTAAAGATACGACCGCAGCACGCGTCCAATTCCTTCTTAAAAAACGATTAAATTTAGATCTTCCCATTTATAGCGCGGGCGCATTTGTAAGAAAGCTAGCATACGAAAAAGGCTACCCCGAAAATCAATTACACCTTTTTATGGAACTCGCCACAAAAAGTGAACAGTATCAACGCGATGTGGATGAATATATCGAAAAATCGCATCTTAAAACAGCATTAACGAAAGGGGGCATATTTATTGGACGACTTGCACCTTTTACCATTGGAGATTGGGGTTTAACCGTTTTTTTGACGTGTGATTTAAAAATAATTGTCAAACGTCTTCAAAGTGACCCTAAACGAGCTGAGTATGGAAAACCGATCGAAGAAATTGAAGAAAATGTTATCAGACGTGATGAAGCGGATATCAAACGCTTACAAACGTTCTATCACTTTAATTTCAATAACTCGTTGCAAAAAGTTGATTTAGTGATTAACTCAGGTCGTTTATCGGTGGAAACTATCAGCGAAATCATTTTTCTAGCTGCTTTAGAACGATTAAACATTAAAAAAAATATCACGTATGTCATCACTTAAATTAAAAACGCGTTTTTTACTGAATGTCAATTAAGACATGAAAGAGATTGATAAAAATGAATGAAAAATTAGAATGGTATCATGACTTTATTGATCGCAATTATCAGCCGAAAAACTCTGATATCGTTGCGCTATTTTATTTCAAACCGCATCCCTCCGTTTCTATAGAAGATGCCGTCGGGAGAATTGCTTCAGAAAGCTCTGTCGGAACGTGGACTACCTTGAGCACGTTAGATTCTCGCATTTATGAAATGCGTGCTCGTGCCTTCAAATTTACCAAAACACATGTGTATGTGGCTTATCCTCTTATTTTATGGGAATTAGGAAATATCCCACAATTGTTAAGCGGAATTGCTGGAAATATATTTGGTATGAAAGCAGTTACTGATTTAAGGTTGCTTGATGCCACGCTACCATTAGAATATATTCAAGCCTTTAAAGGGCCAGAATTTGGAAAAGATGCGATCCAAAAAATCTTCAAAAAGAAAGAAGGACCACTTACCGCAACCGTCCCGAAACCAAAAATTGGAATGACAGCCGAACAACACGCTCAGGTGGCTTATGATGCATGGACCGGCGGTATTGACTGCATTAAAGACGATGAAAACCTTACCTCCCAATCCTTTAACAAATTTGAAAAACGCGTTGAATTGTTAGCAAAAAAAAGAGATCAAGCTGAAAATGAAACAGGTGAGATAAAAGACGCGTTTATTAATGTAACTGCAGAAACACATGAAATGGAACGCCGAATTAAACTATTACACGAGCACCAATTTAAGTACTTTATGGTTGACGTGGTAACAACAGGTTTTGCCGCTCTTCAAAGCATAAGAACATTGTCACACGACCTCAAAATGGCTATTCATGCACATCGTGCCATGCATGCTTCATTTACACGAAAACCAACCCATGGAATATCAATGCTCTTTTTAGCCAAACTGTTAAAACTTATTGGTGTGGATAATCTTCATATAGGCACCGTCATCGGAAAACTGGAGGGAAAAAAGAAAGAAATTTTGGCGATGAAAGAATTATTACTCAATCCATCAGTGCAAGAAATTCCCGAATTAAGACTCCCACAAGACTGGGGCAATATCAAAGGCACGTTACCGGTTGCCTCGGGCGGTTTACATCCCGGTCTCATCCCAGAACTATTACAAATCTATAACACCACAGATTTAGTCATACAAGTTGGTGGCGGCATTCATGGGCATCCCGATGGAACAAAAGCCGGAGCTATGGCTACGGTTCAAGCAATTGAAGCCTATAAAGAGGGTATCGACTTAATTGAGTATGCAAAAAGCCATACGGCGTTACAAAAAGCCTTAGAAAAGTGGCATCACATAAAACCCGTTTAAAAACATGTGAGTAAAAGAAAAAATCATGGTGAACCATAAATGAGTAAAATCTGCAGCTGGTGCAAGCAACGTACAACGTTTGAAAAAAACTATTGCGAGTGGTGTGGAAATGGGAATCCAGAACTCTTACGGAAAGAGGTCAAAATTGCCATCCGTCCCCATGATTGGATCGCACCGTTTATTCTAACAATCGCCTTAGCTGGTCTGACTCTAGTGACGTTGGGTCGAAATCTCAACAATATTTTCGGGTTAATTTTTTTACTGGGCTTCTTGGGAGTTTTCGCCTATTGGATATATGTGTTTTCTACAAATATTCTACTGTATCAGAATGGCATTGAATTTGTGCAGTATTATCATTTTCCGATGTTAGAAAAAAAAAGATCGTATATCTTTGGGAAAAACGGTAATATATTACGTTTAGAACTCGAACATATGGAGATTGGAAAAGAAAAGCAATTACGTATTACTATAATCGATAAATTGCTGCAAGTTCATCATTTTGGTGCAACAAAAAACCGCGACTTTATTTCTAATTTTATCCTAGAAATGGGCGTTAAAAATGATATGGTAAAAGCTGCCAGCGGCACCCAACAACCTACACTAATAGTTCTTGAGCTCCCAAAAGAAGATCAATAATCACGATGTCCGTCGTGTCGTGAACTCTCAATATGGCAGATCCACTTGGTAGAAAATATTTGTTGTACTTG
>WAPZ01000152.1 GCA_015520535.1 Candidatus Heimdallarchaeota archaeon | reverse complement strand
TACTAGTACAATTTTGCCTATTATTAATATATCCATTCGGGATATAGGGTTAACTTTATATATCCCAATAAGATATATTTTGTTGAAGAGAACAATAATACGGAGTGATAGTAAAAATGTTTTGTCCGAAATGTGGTGTTGAAATACCAGATAATTCAGTTTTTTGTCCCCAATGTGGGTATAATATAAAAGCTACCTCAAAATCTGTAGGTAACGTTGCGGAAACTGTTGGCAGCTCAAATCAAATTTATCGTCCCGACGCAATTACATTGATTGCAATCATTGACATTGTTTTTGGCATATTTGGCTTTCTATTCGGTATCTTAATGGTACTAAGCGTCCCTGGAATATTAACCGGCTCTTATCCATCGTACTTTGTAGAAGGACATATGATGGGACCGCTAATGACTAACTTTATGAATTTGATGATGACAGTGATGGTATATTCTTTGTTAATTGCGGGAATTCCAATGATAATCGCCGGAGTCGGTTTACTCGGAATGAAAAGTTGGGGAAGGATTTTGCACGTTTTAGCATGGATACCTGGTTTGTTAATGTTTCCTGTGGGAACACTCATTTCTATTTTCGCAATCTGGGTGGTCTATACTAGGGAAGCCAATGAAGCCTTCATGATGGCTTCACGTTAAGGATAGTAATAGAAAAGAGAAAAAAATTTTAATGAACAAAAAAATAAAGTTTTAGAAAAATGGAGGCATTTATATGAGGGAAGATGAACAAAAAAAACATCATATGCATCATGATGATTCTGAGTCTAAAGAGCACTCATCTCATGAAGCAACACCGACGAAAAAAGAGAATACGGCTCACAAGCATCACATGATGCATAGTGGCGAGCATAAAGAGAAAGAACACGCACCTACTCATGATCACAAGGCCCAACATGGCGGTGGTCATAATCATGGTAGCCATCACGAACACATGGTTAAAGATTTCAAAAAGAGATTCATAATATCAGCGATCATAACAATTCCAGTACTTCTTCTTTCTCCGGCACTTCAAGAATTCTTTAAATTTAGCTTTACGCTTTTAGGGGACTTTGACGTCTATCTTTTATTTGTACTTTCAAGTATCATTTATTTTTACGGCGGTGTTCCCTTTTTTAAGGGATTTTTCAGTGAATTAAGGAAAAAACAACCCGGAATGATGACACTGGTTGCCTTAGCTATTTCAGTGGCATACGTGTATAGCAGTGCCGTAGTTTTTCTCATTAGTGGGAAATTTTTCTTCTGGGAATTAGCTACGTTAATTGATATTATGTTACTGGGACATTGGTTAGAAATGCGTTCAATAATGGGCGCTTCCAGAGCGTTAGAAGCCTTGGTTAAATTAATGCCCTCAGAGGCACACCTTCTGCAAGAAGATGGAACTGTAGTTGACGTTCCGGTTTCACAACTTCGCCCGGGCGATAAAGTTTTGGTAAAACCCGGAGAAAAAATACCTTCTGATGGTGTGGTAATTAATGGAGAAACTAGCGTAAACGAATCAATGCTAACTGGTGAATCAAAGCCCGTATCTAAAGCGCCGGGTGACACTGTTATCGGCGGTTCCGTTAATGGTGAAGGTGCAATTACAGTTCAAATAGAACATACCGGTGAAGATACCTATTTAGCTCAGGTTATCAATTTAGTAAAAGAAGCTCAGCAAACACGATCGAAAACACAAGATTTAGCAAATCGTGCTGCGTTTGTACTGACTATAATAGCGATTGTTGCTGGATCAATCACTCTTGGCGCGTGGATCTTTCTTGGAAAAAGTTTGGCTTTTGCATTAGAGAGAGCTGTCACCGTAATGGTTATTACGTGCCCCCACGCTTTAGGATTAGCTGTTCCACTTGTTGTATCAGTTTCGACGTCAATATCGGCAAAAAATGGTTTGTTAATTCGAGATCGCGATGCCTTTGAACGTGCAAGAAACATTCAAGCAATTGTATTTGATAAAACCGGGACCTTAACCGAAGGTCGCTTTGGGGTAACGGATATCGTCCTGGAAACGGGTGCTGACCTCTCCGAAGATGAACTTCTTACATATGCCTATGCTTTAGAAGCTAACTCAGAACATCCTATTGCACAAGGAATTGTAAATGAAGCTGAAAATCGTAATCTCAAGAAGGTTTCAGTATCTGAATTTAAAGCGATCCCCGGTAAAGGTGTTGGTGGAGTGGTCAACGGGAAAAAAGTTTTTGTTGTTGGTCCCAACTACTTAAAAGAGGTTGGTCTTTCGGTCGTCAATGATGAGATAAAAAGGCTGCCAGAACAAGGAAAAACTACGGTATATGTGCTTGTAGACCAAAAATTAGTCGGCGCAATTGCATTGGCTGATATTATTCGTCCCGAGTCAAAAGAAGCCATTGCCCAATTAAAACGGATGGGCATCAAACCTATGATGCTTACCGGTGATAACAAACTCGTGGCAAAGTGGGTAGCCGAAGAACTCGGATTAGATGAATATTTTGCTGAAGTTCTGCCACATGAAAAAGCACAAGTGATTAAGAAAATACAAGCTCGTGGCTTGACCGTGGCAATGGTTGGTGATGGCGTCAATGATGCACCAGCGCTTGTTCAAGCTGATGTAGGTATTGCTATTGGTGCAGGAACTGATGTTGCTATTGAATCTGCCGATATTATTTTAGTTAGAAGTGATCCACGCGACATTGTTGCAATTATCCGACTTGCACGTGCTACATATCGAAAAATGCAAGAGAATCTCGCATGGGCCACTGGATACAACACGTTTGCTATACCACTAGCTGCGGGAATTCTTTATTCATTTGGTATTCTTCTTAGTCCGGCTATTGGTGCTTTACTGATGTCTTTAAGCACTGTTATAGTGGCGATTAATGCGCGGTTATTGTCACTCTAATCCTCTTTATCTTATTTTCTTTTTATTTTTCATTTAGAATAATTTACTTCTTGTTGTTTTTCTTTCACTAACGTCTTGGCGATTTTGATGGTAAGTTCAATAGTTGTTCCCCAAGAGAGCAGTAAAATAAGATAAATAAGATATGTGCGGATGAAAAAGGTGTAAATGAACCAATCCAGCGGACTCATTGGTACTATAGCATCTGCTAATCCGGGTTTACGAGGGAACGGGAAAAAGGATCCAGGTGGAGACGTTTGTCGCCAGTGAGATTCTTTATATACGTAAGGAAGAACCTCAGGTAACATCATCACATAAATACTGAGGTAAATTGCTAAAAGCAAAAAAAGACACATAAATACCAGCGTGTATTTTGTTTTTTTGTTTCCTAACATATTATTATAGAATTGGGACATATTTCCCACATTATATATTGCTTAAGACATGATCTTGCCATGATGAAACATCGGATTATTTTGATTCATGTACAAAGAAAAAGTAAAAAGGATTGGAAGATAAGAAATTCAACATTACAAATATTCTTTGGGATTTTTTTCGAATTTCATCTTGCAATGTTCGCAACAGAAATAATAAGTCGTTCCTTCATACTCCGTTGTGTGTTTTGCATTACTTTCGTCTACTTCCATGCCACAAACCGGATCTTTTGCCATATGATCACCTCATAATTTATTGTTTTTGTAGATATATTCCATATAGCAATATATTATGAAGATATAAAAAGATTTCGCTGGGTTGAGATTACCACTTTCTCAGCAAATTTCCTTATTGAATTCTTTAATTCGTTATATTTGCTGTTTGTACTATTTTACCTACGAAAATTATGAGTATGAAGAATAATAACAATATAGGGATGAAAGGAATGTAGAACCAGAGATATCCTACAAGATTGTTGCTTGTCCATGCACCATTTAGCATTGTACCATAAGTAAAAATCAATGCCGCATAAAATGAGACTGTTAACGTGATAAGACCTAATCCGATTGACCAAGATTTCCTTTCTAGATGACCGAGTACAAAAACTAGTGTTAAAATTGCATTAATTAAGTCGAATAAAGCCATGCCGCTTAAAAAAACTAACACTTGCCTAGTCCAGCCGTCAACAGGTGCCGGCGGAAACCATGGTGTTAAACCAAGTAAATAGGCGCTGTTGAGGATGATGTGGATAAATTGATATAATCCATACCAGAGAACTAGTATTTTTATATAGAGATTCTCAAACCAGTGGGTAAGGATATTATTTGTGGTTTTTTTTAATATTGCGTGCAATACGTTCACCTCTATTCTCAATTGTAGGAAATATGGTTATCCATATTTTTCGATGACTTTATCGAGGGTTTTTGTAAATTGTTGGTACTCTGGAGGGCCGATCATTGAATAATACACATACCCAATCTTTCCCTCGGCATCGGGACTTGTTAAGACTTTAAGGATCATAATATGCGGAATAAATTCCGTTTTTGTCTCGTTTAAGAGTTCATATTGGACGTCAATAAGAAGAGGCCAGGTCATGTTTTGTTCTTTAGCGTATGTTTGAAGGACATCGACTGTATCGGTTTCCGGATCAATAGAAACGCTTAAAAATGCAACATCGGGAGAGTTGGGGATCATATCTCTGAAGACAGCATACACGCGTTTGCATGGTTCGCACCAAGTTGCCATCAAATCAAGAATGACAAATTGTCCCTTATAATCCGACAACGAATAGTTTTTTCCATCAATTCCGGGTAACGTAAAATCATTCAATTTCATGTAAAGCCGTATGTCCTCCTCATTTACAGCAATATTCTTTCCATAGGGATTAAAGAAAGTTAAAAGAGCAGCTAAGGTTATTGAAATTATTATAAAGCCCATAACGATAATTATAGCGTTTTTATTTTCATTAAGGTTCATTTTTTTCACGGAAGGTTATTTTTTGAGTGGACGTCCTAATTACGATATATCTTTATAATACAG
>WAPZ01000151.1 GCA_015520535.1 Candidatus Heimdallarchaeota archaeon | reverse complement strand
GCTCGGAGATGTGTATAAGAGACAGGTTTTAAATATGTCTTGATGGGTTATTTTTGTAAAAAAGAAGAATAAAAATATTTAGGGAAAAAAAAACACCAGCTTAATGAGTTTAGGCGTATTTGACTCGTGGATCAAGCACACCATATAAAAGGTCTGCAATAAAGTTAGCCACAATAACGACCACGGCGATGACATAGAAGATGGCTTGACTTGAGTTCCAATCTTGCCGAGTGATGGATTCAAAGATGAATCGTCCCAGACCATACCAGTTAAAGACGGTTTCTGTCAAAGTAGCGCCACCAATTACGAATGCAAAACTTAAAGCGATTACGGTGACCATGGGAAGAATTGCATTTTTCAGCGCATGTCTGAAGAGCACCGTTCTTTCTTTAAGGCCTTTTGCTTTTGCTGTGGTGATGAAATCTTCAGTGAGAACATCAATGAGGTTATTTCGCATTAAGAGCATATACCCTCCAAATGATCCTACAGTAAGTACGGACACCGGAAGTATGAGATGGTAAATATAGTCTATAATCGTTTCTAAGAGGTTACATTGCCCGGAGCCACATCTGACACTTTGGCTTCCGCCAGTTACGGGAAAAATAGGTATATAATATGCAAAGAGCATGATTGCCATTAATCCTAACCAGAAAATAGGTAACGAGTATAAAGCTAAGCCGACAGAGATGGATGTCATATCAATTTTAGAACCGCGACGGGCAGCTGCGATAACACCAACAACAATTCCTAGAATGATTGAGAATAATGACGCAGTACCAAGAAGAATTACGGTATTAGGAAGTCGTTCAAGAATAAGGGAAGTTACTGATTTTCCTTGATAAAAGAAAGAGTTGCCAAATTGGAGAGTCAACATGTTTGCCATGTAAGTAAAGAAGTGATCAAGCCATTGATCTAACCCGGCACCTTTCTGTGGAATGCGCCATTTTTCACGTAGTTTTGCCTCCCAAATTTCCTTGTCACGGGGGTTTGGTGGAAGGATTAGGTCGGCGGGATCAATTCCGAAGAGAAATACTTGTAATCGAAAGATAAAGAAATTAAAGACAAGCACAGCTAAAATTAGCATTGCCATGTTTATCGTTCTTCTCACAATATAACCTTTTAAACTCATATTTTTCACCTAAGGGTTGAAGTCGTTTTTTCAATTTGATAATTTACTGGAATTAAAACTTATTTTAATTTTTTAGAGAGATATTAATTACGTTATATAACAAACACCTTAAAATGCCATCATAAGTGTTTTTTCAATCCAGGGCAAGTCATGGTTAGGTTTGATTCGACCCTCATTGAGAGTGGGAGTCAACATAAGGTCCCTCGATGCTTAATCTGTGTCTGAGTTAAGGAAATGTAAACCTAATTTTGATTTACTTGGGAATCGACAACTTTAACTTTGGCAGTACTTTTAGTAGTCGGCACCGCAGTCTCTTTTGACATTTATTTTTGTCTCATCATTTTGATATTTTTGTGTTATTTTTCCAGCATTTGCTAAAAAATGATCATGGGCTTCAAGTCACATTAATTAGTGTCTTCTTATTTGTGTGACATGCTATTCTTGTTAATACCAGTGTAATGAAGGTGGCATTGAACGTTTATCCAACTATCTACCAAGAATAACAAATCGCTCATTACATATAAACATTTCGTACAGTGCAATTGAGTTGCTTATTCTTATCATAGGCTTTTCCGAAATTCCACAAGAATTTCGGAGGCGGAGGTTTAGGCAGGTGCCCGTGTGTTTAATGAAAGGCTTTCTGGTCGGAAGCCTTTCCACACGGACACGCGCCACGGGTAGCCCAGCCCACTATCCCCATTCTCGGGCAACTTGTGCCGAGAAGACGGGATTACGCGCCATAAAATATTGCGTGCCGCATTGACGTCGGCATTGAGTTGGAAGTTGCATTTTTGGCAGTGGAACCAGCCGCGCTGACGCCGATTGGCGCGGGCACGGTAGCCACACCGGCTGCAAGTTTGAGACGTATAGGTTTCATTGACGGTGTGGACGACAATCCCATGCATTGCAGCTTTGTAGGTGAGCAGGTGGACAAAACGGCCGAAGGGTATCCGATGGAGCCGTTCATTGACTCGTCGGCCGGCGTTCATTCGTGTAATATGGCGTGGTAAGGCGCCAATGGCGATGGTATGGACGTTCAGGTGGACAGCGGTGTCTACCAGCCAGGTGGACAACTTATGGAGGTAGTCCCAGACAAACCAGCGCGTTTGCCAGATAATTTTGGCGATACGCTTTCGTAGTCCCGAAAATAACGTATATCTCTCCTTTTTGGGAAGTTTTTTCTTCATTTTTGCGTGGTATTGCTGAACCAGGGTATCAAAACGCATTTGTAGTTTTGTGATGGTTTTTGCTGCCCAGCGGAGCCGTGATACTAAGGCTTTGCCATCAAAAATCAAGGGTGTTCGGCAGCCTTCAATGACGACGGTGGCAAAATTGGTGACCCCGAGATCGATGGCCATCACCCGTGTGGGTGTAGTAGTGGTGAGAGCCTTGGCGGTGGTGGTCTGTAGTGTTTTTGTGTCAGACCGTGAGCGGTGATTTCGCTCAGCGGCATTTTGTGGTGTTGGCTTCGTCAGAACACTGCGATGTTGGTGGTGTTGTTTTTGGTGGCGTTGGTGTTTGTGGAACGGAAGCCGATAAATCAGATGGAGCACATAAAAGCGGTGTTCCCAAATATCATGCGGCACAATTTCTACTTCTTGCAGGCCCAGCAGCACCTTGAGCGGTATCGTTTTTGGCAACGATACCCATAAGAACCTGGACTCAAGGTGATGCTGACGCTGCAGATACTTTTTTGTTTGACGGGACAAGGACAGACGGAGTGTCCAGCGGTGTGTACGGGGATTGGGAAGAATTTTAAAGCCTTGTTTTTTCCACTTTACCGGAAAATGGCCGTTTTTTGGTTGGAAGCGTGGTGATTTTTCGGTTTTTTTACGTAAATAGTTAGACCAGGCGACGGTGAGTTTTTCAAGGACGGCTTGAGCGGATTGGGAATGGAGATTTTTGTACCAGAAGGTGGCTTTGAAGG
>WAPZ01000150.1 GCA_015520535.1 Candidatus Heimdallarchaeota archaeon | reverse complement strand
GCATATTACAATGAAAATGAAAATTTGGTGTTGAAACATGATAATATTAGAAAAAGTGATGATTGGTGCCACTTTAGCAACCTTAGTGAGCGTTTTTTTCTATTTACTGGGAATATGGCTTGGTCCCACTGTAAAATATACGAAGGAAAAAGTTTTGCCATATGTTGGTGGAGAACTCTATCGTCCCGAAAAGATTCTGGTCTTTGTGCATCATTTTCAATATATTATTTTGTTTGTAACATTTGAAATGAGTGTGTTGGTATTGGCGTTTGCTTTCCATCCCGCAGTGTTACCGTCCGTTGTTATTTATAGTATGTTCTTGCTTTTGCTACTCATCATAATTTTGATTTAGCTTGAAAATGATACTAATAAGGTGATTAAAGTGGGTTTAAAAGATAAAATAAGAACTTGGGCGGCAATAAGGTCGCCATGGGTTGCACACGTGAATTCTGGTTCCTGTAATGGGTGTGATATAGAGATTTTGGCGGCTTTAACCCCACATTTTGATGTTGAACGTTTTGGCATCTTGTTAAAAGGTCCGTCTCGGCATGCTGACGTTCTTTTAGTTACTGGGAATATGACATTGCAAGCACGTGAACGTGTCAAACGAATTTATGAACAAATGCCCGAACCCAAGTTTGTTATTGCAGTTGGAACTTGTCCCGCTTCCGGAAGTGTATTTTTTGATAGTTATGCACACATGAATGGAATTGATGCGGATATTCCGGTTGATGTATATATTACGGGGTGTCCACCAAAGCCAGAAGCCATTATCCATGCGGTTACTAAATTGATTAAGAAAGTTACGCATCCAGAGGAGATCAAAAAAGAAAAAGAGGAACTAGATAGGATCTTAATAGCTGAAGTCGAAGCTGAAAGAAAACGACGACAACAACGGCGTGAAGAAAAGGAGGTAACATCATGAGCACTAACACAAATGAAGGGAAACAAATGGTGTTTTCATCAGATGTAATGAATGAATTGAAATCACTCTTAGAAGAATTAAAATCTAGCAATAAAATAACGAATTACGAATTTTGTGAACAGTGGGTCGATATCTACGTTCAGTCACCCACCCATTTAGAAGTTGTTCGTTTTTTGAAAGAACACTTTACGCATTTACATACTTCCACAGTAACCGGTTATGATGACGGAAAAGAGCATTTTTCTGTGATATACAATCTTCTTGGAGATTTTAAAATCCCTATTAATGTTATTGTTTCGATCCCTCGATTACCACCGGGTGAAAAGGCTGAATTACCTACATTAACAACAGTATTACCGTCAGCGAATGTATATGAACGCGAAATAACTGATTTATTTGGTATTGAGTTTAAAGGGCATCCACATCCGTATCGCTTGATTTTACCAGATAACTGGCCAGAAAATGAATTTCCGTTGCGGAAAGATTACCAAATAAAGTCACCACGCCCACGGGATACGTAAAAAAGAGTACATTAGTAAAATTTAGTATTTGGCAATGGAGGAATAAAAATGTCAGAATCAAATAATGAAAAACGTTTTAAAGCCCCAATGGGGCCAATTCATCCAATGTTTAAAGAACCCGTTAACTTTACATTTTATTTAGAAGGGGAAAAGATTGTCGAAGCCATTCCACGAATCGGGTATGTTCATCGAGGCGTGGAAAAACTGGCGGAAAGTCGAAATTATATTCAGATTGCATATCTAGTCGAAAGAACGTGTGGTATTTGTTCAGGTGTTCATCAATTTACCTATTGTAACACAGTAGAACGTTTAGGTGATATTTCAATTTCAAAACGCTCTGATTATATAAGGGCTTTAGTCTTAGAATTAGAACGTATTCACAGTCACCTTCTATGGTTAGGTATTGTTGGACATGAAGTTGGTTTTGAAACGTTGTTTATGTATATCTGGAAGGATCGCGAAGACGTCATGCAACTATTAGAAAAACTTTCCGGAAACCGTGTCAATTATGGGATGTCCGTTATTGGTGGTGTTAAGCGCGATTTAACACCAGAACTTGGAAAAGAAATTATTAATGTCATGAATCACTACGAAGAAGTTTTACAACAGTATAAACAGATTTTATTAAACGATGACAGTATCATAAAAAGAACAAAACATGTTGGATATTTTCCAAAGAATAAAGCACTTGAATTGGGTAGCGTTGGGCCAACTGCACGTGCTTCCGGTGTGGATGTCGATTTACGGCGTGATATGCCGTATTCAGTTTATCCTGAACTAGATTTTAACGTAATTGTTTATGAACAAGGT
>WAPZ01000149.1 GCA_015520535.1 Candidatus Heimdallarchaeota archaeon | reverse complement strand
AATATATAGAGATATTGTTAGACCACCCACTTTCTGATTTTGGTTCCTTGGCCGAACTTTATCTCAAACTCCTAGATGAAACTGGAAGAAAACCCGAAGAAATTGAACAAAAAGTTCATCACATCGTGTTAAAACGCCTTCAAGTGGGCGACGATCCGCAATCCATAATTAAAATCATTGATACGCATCTTAAGCTGTTACATGCGAAGAACAACATGGAAAAACTTATTGCTAATTTAAAGTCATATGCAAAAATCCTTATTGAAAATGACCATGCCCAATTATCTCTAGATTACATTGAAACCGCATGGAATCTTCTAAGCGAACAAGATATGAACGAAGCTTTACAGTTTATTGAAGATACCATTTTGTTATTGTTAGATTTTAATGCCATAAAAGAATCAGAAAAAATTGTTCAACTCTGGATTAACGCTAGTTCTGAAGAAACCGAACGCCTCGGAAGAAAACTCAAATATATTAAATTCATGGCTCAAAAAGGCCTCCTTCAAGAAGCACGACGGTACGTCCAACAAATCATCGCTGAAATTAAACGTTCCAATGTACCAGAAAAAAATGAACTTTTAGCCGGAATCTGTGCACGTTTTGCCTTGTTAGCTGCTAATAAGTCTGATGCATTAGTTATTGAATATGCATATCAAGCACATGATTATTATCGTCGGAATCATGACTACAATTCAATTCTGAAATTATATCAGAATTTATCACAAAAACTTGAAGACTTTAATTTGGCACACAAACTACTCCAAAAAGCCATTAGTTCTTTCAAAGTTCTGCCCGGAACGCAAACATATACCGCAGAACTTAGATTCGAGTTAGCAAAGCTTTATATTCGATTCAAACGCCCGGACACAGAAAAAATCATTAAACAATGCTTGGAAGAGTATGAAAATTTGCAAGATATTGACTTATTAGCTAAGAAAACCGCTGAACTCATGGAATTTGCAGCTAATGAAGAGTATTTCGACGTGATTATCCAGTTTCTGGCTTATATCCAAAAATTAATCGAATTAACTTCAACACAAAACTACTATACTGATATATTTAAGAAAGCCTATCTTCATTATAAAAAACAACAAAACGAAGCGATTATTGCACAATTGAAACAATTTAAAGAAAGAACTGAACTTAAAATCGACCTTGACGAACTGGATAAAAAATTTGCACCGTCAATCGAACCCATTCGTGAAGTTAAGCCAATTACTGAAGAAATCATGATTGAAAAGACACCACCCGAAGTCACATCCGCTCCCACGCCAACTCCTAAAGCAGCGTTATCAGAAGAGACTCACATTGAGGAACACCCACAAATGGAAACTCAAATACCTAGTGAAGAATCCTTTGTTGATCAAATTGAAGATTATGAAGACGAACTTTTTGCCCTTCCAGAAGCAGAAACTCTTGAAGTGACAACACCAGAACCGAACCTAGAACCTGCATCTCAAACAACTACGAAAGTCGAAGAAACAACACCAATTCGTGAAACTCCGCTAATCGAAGAACTAAAAGGCTTTCTAGAGGAACCTTCAACAACTGAAACCACATCCATGTTCGAAGAAGAAAAAGATATTCAAGCGTTAATTGATGAAGAACTCGCAGAGCTGGAAACAGCAGCTCTTCCAGAAACAAAAGCCATCTCACCGCCATCCGAAACTGAAATTCCTTCAGCACCTACCTCTAAAGCTGAAACAACACAAAAAATGCCCGCTACTTCTGAAACAATGGAAATAGACTCCATTTTGAAACAAGAAATGGAAGAACTTGAATCGATTATTGCGGAAGAAACAGAAGGAGAAATTTCTGCCGAAACTTCACCCACTACCGTAAAAACGGAAAAACCAAAAATTACACTGCCTGATATCGAAGCACCACAGCAACTTGAATCTCTTTCATCCACAAAGGAGATGCCTACGGTTGAACCTAAGGTGACATCACCACTATCACCATCCAGCAAAGAAACACAGCCTACCGTTGATTATAGCTCAACTGAAACAGAACTTTTTGAAAGCAGTATTGAAGAAGATTTATCGATTGAAGATGATTTGGAGAGACTAGCAGCAAATGTCACAGCTTTAGCAATGGAAACTGATCAAGCTCGCACTGTTGAAACAACAGCTCCAGAACCTAAGCATACTAAAGCAGTTCTAGATGAAGACGTCTTTGATGAAGCCCTAAGTGAACTAGATGTTCTTTTTGAAAAAGAAAAGAAAGAAAAGAAAAAATAAAAAACTTCGATTTATGTTTTTATTTTTTCCTCTTCTTTCCATATTGGTTTTCATCATAGAAAGGAAACTTTGTGACTTCAGCTTCAAACGTTCGATTTTTAACTTGATATAAAACTTTTGTTCCTTCAGCAGTGTAATTTTTAGGCACGTAGCCCATTCCAATGACATACTTTAATAATGGTGAATACGTGCCACTCGTCGCAATACCTATCTGCTTTTTAGTTTTAGGATCTAATAATGGGGTTCCATGTCTTATAGCAGGACCTCTTCTAAAAGCTCGAAGACCAACACGCCGTGGATAATTGTCAGTTTTTTGCTTTTCTATTAACACATATTTGCCAACAAACCACTCTTTTTCCATGTGAGCAAAGGGTGGAAATAAAAGGTCCGCCTCCAAAGGTGTAATATTTTCTTCTATGTCATTTCCATAGAGCGGATATCCAGCTTCCAGCCGTAACGTATCACG
The DNA here is from genome assembly GCA_015520535.1 of Candidatus Heimdallarchaeota archaeon. Lineage (GTDB taxonomy): Archaea > Asgardarchaeota > Heimdallarchaeia > Hodarchaeales > S146-22 > S146-22. The sequence continues at coordinate 1,753 of WAPZ01000149.1, read as the reverse complement.
TGCACCCAGCCCGCATGGCTTAATATCATAAGAAGAGCCGTGTTCCAGTAATGTCTCCCATATTTTTAGTGCATTTTCTGGATGTTGAGTGGTCGCTTCTTCAACAATAATTTCAAAACCATCTTCCCCTGTATAGCCCGTACGACTTATTATTAAAGAAATATCCTCATATTTGGATCGTACTGCACCCCAACTAGACGGAAGTTTTTCAAAGCCTAAATCTTTAAGAAGTGGTGCCGCCTTCGGTCCTTGAAGTGCAAACATTGCCGTTGAATTGGATACGTCATCGAATTGAATGTCTAATTCTTGTCCCATCATCTTTCCAGCAAAAGTTTTGAACGTATACAGCCAATGCTTTATTTTTTCCCGGTTACCCGCATTCCAAACCAATAGCCACAAATCTTCCGCATAATGACCCAAAACTATGTCATCTCTAAATCCTGCACGTTCATTCAAAAAATAAGAATAGGCATGTCGACCAATTGCCACTTTTGCCAGGTCTCGAGGGACTAAATAGTTCAAAAATTGCGAACTATGACTCCCTTTGATCCACATTCTCCCCATATGACTTACATCAAAAAGGCCTACCGCGGTTCGTACCGCAAGATGCTCTTCTGCGATTGTCGAATAACGAACGGGCATTTCAAAGCCCGAAAAATTAATTAACTCACCATGCGCCTTGTGCCATTCGTACAATTGCGTTCTCATTTTATCACCACACTTTTAAGAGTCCGATAAAACCTTATTGAACATAATTAAGTCTTTTTCGTTTTTTCTCTCAATGGCGATTCACGATGTTTCGCACCACAACCATTAATATTCTTATCCAATGTTTTTTTCAATCTGTGTGCGTTAATACTTTACACGTCCATGTAAAGGGAATAAATGATCCCAAATCATATGTTTCCTCTCTTGCCGTGAATTCGTAATATTTTAAAAACTCACGTTGATATAAACTGGCACTTTCTCGATTTTCATAGCCGATCCACCACGCTTCGATGTTATCCGGATCAATTCTTTTAAAGTCATGAAACCAATGCCGCAAGCGATGGACGTGTTGAGGTGTGGCTGTTACGTGAGAGACTAAAAGTGTGGAATTACCCCATACATTGACTAGAGGAAGTTGTTGCAATAACCAAATAATTGGTCGTTGCCATCTCGGGAATAAAAGCAAGCGTGGCTTCTTATCAATGCGAATTTTTTGATAATAGGATTCTATGAAATTTGCTAGGTCTTTATAGAAGGGATCATCGTCCATATCTTGTATTGCAGTAGTACGTTCTTTATATCGAAACATTAATCCCAAATTAAAGGTTGTGTTGATGCTTGAAAACATGGGAACCGCAATTAATCCATTCATTTCTATTATCTTCTGAATATAGCGTCTAATTCGGTTGAGATCCCAAGATATTGCCTCTTTAAGGATGTCTTCTGGCACATGAGATGCTAACCAACTAAGGTGTTCTTCCACACTTTGTGCTAGTTGAATCAAATCTTTTCTATTATTAAGAGATTTGGGTAGGATGTTAACATCATGATAAGTACCGCTCAAAGTGATTAAATGGCCCTTTACAATCGGTCGATTACGATTTACTTTTTCCGGTTGCCATGTATAATGAAAATCCCTGAAAATCCATTTGCCATTAGCATGCAATTGTGTCAAATTTCGAATGATAAGCCAATACCACATGTCTTGGTGATATTTTTGCCACGTAGGATGTCGTTGCTTTTCATAGAGAGATATGTCTGTGTT
>WAPZ01000148.1 GCA_015520535.1 Candidatus Heimdallarchaeota archaeon | reverse complement strand
TTTTGATGTGAATTTTACCAGCAATGCCTACCTGCCTAACCAACTTGGCCTGGGCAAAGGAGTGAGTAAAGGTTTTGGAGTACTAAGGCATGTACGCAAAAAAGAAGAGCTATAAATGAAGAAAGACTGCATGGAAGAAGAATAGAATTGTTAAATAATTAAGAAAAAAATGAGTAAATATTTATTCGGGGCATCGATTCAAGGCATTCAGAGTTTTATTTTTAAAACCAATAAGCTTAAAGAAATTGTTGGTGCCAGTCAATTGGTGGACAATATCGTTAGGAAAGAATTTGGTGAATTTTGTAAGAGGTTTAACCACCCTATCAATGAAGACAACATTCTTTTGGCGGCAGCCGGTAATATCAGATATATATGTGATGAAAACACTGCAGCCAACCTTGTAAAAGGATTTCCAAAATATGTAGCTTTTTATGCTCCGGGCATTACCGTCAGTCAGGCATTGGTAAAGCTGAACGGTAAGGGGCTGACAAAGGCCACAGACATACTGGAGGAAAAACTGAAAGCACAACGCAATAAAGTTTCTGTACCCATGGAAATCGGCTTCATGGGCTTAGAACGTTCACGAAGAACTAGTGGTGTAGGAGTTGCTTTTGAGAAGGGGGAAGTCATTGATTCAGCCACACAGAAAAAAACAGCCCTTCGGGAAGAAAATACTTTGAGTTTGTTTGAGCGTTTTGCAGGTAAAAGGGTAAAGGCTGAAAACGTACCCTTTAATTTATCGGATATTACCAGAAAAACGGAAAACTCCTGGCTAGCAATTGTCCATGCCGATGGCAATGGCCTCGGTAATATACTTCAAAACTTAACGGCCAACATTTCGTCTGCCGATGAAATAAAAGAAGTTCTTCGTACTTTCTCAAAGCAGTTGGAAGCAGCAACTATTAAGGCTGCCAACGAAGCTTTTAACCAAGTGATTGATAATGATTGGCAAAAGAAAATAGAATCAGGAAAAGATCGATACCCCATCCGTCCCGTTGTGCTGGGTGGTGATGATCTAACTGTTATAATAAGAGCTGATTTGGCTTATGATTTCACAAAGACCTTTTTGAAGTCGTTCGAACTTCAGACAGAAAAACACTTCAACCAATTAAATGAATACAATGTAAAAAAACTGACCGCTTGCGCTGGTATCGCCTATATCAAAGATTCATATCCATTTCATTATGGTGTTCGTTTAGCAGAGGCGTTAACCGAAGAGGCTAAGAAAAAATCAAAAAATCAGGATATTATTCAAAATGCAGGCAATGACGGTCTGCCACCGTCAAGCCTGGCTTTTTATAAGGTACAGTCTTCATTCGTTGAAGATCTATCTTCAATGCGTACCAGAACCCATATTATCAATGGCATAAACTTTAACTATGGCCCATACTTTATCAAGGAAATATCGGATTCGGCATATGTAGGAGAACTGGATGAATTTCTGGGAATCTTAAAAGAAAAAAGCACCGACAAGTCCAAGGCAGTCTCCAAGTTAAGGCAACTGCTTTCAGAACTGGCGGTTGATAAATCAAAGACTGAGTTTATGTTGAAGCGAATACAAACAATTGACCGCAGTTTTTATGATAGCCTTAACCTAGGAAAATTCAGTACTGTACTGGCTGGCAAGAAGGCAGAGCCTCTAATTGTCAATGATTTAATTCAGTTACACACTATCAATAATCTATACTAGAATGAAACTCGAATATTCAGTTGAAATGTTATCGGATTGGCACGTAGGGTCTGGTCTTGACAGTGGCCCAGCGGCAGATGCTGTAGTGCTTAAAGATGATGATGGCTTACCATATATTCCGGGTAAGACTATGAAGGGGTTGATAAGGGATGCGCTAGCAGATATTCTATCAGTATCTGGAAATTTGGTCAATGAGAAGGTGGTGATCAAAATTTTTGGTGTAGAGGCAACAAGTAAAAAGAATTATTCACAACCCGGTACGGCATTTTTTTCTGATGTAACAATTCCTTCCCAGGAAAAGCAGGAAGTTATAAAAAACAGTTTGTCATCATTCTTGTTTAGAAGAATATCGTCTACCAAAATAAATAAAAACGGTGTGGCAGAGCCCAAATCACTCCGTACTATGGAAGTAACCATACCTTTAAAATTGACTGGATTTATTCTCATTGATGACAATACTGCCGAAGAGGAAATTAAAGTGTTGCAGATGGCCTTCAAATGGGTGCGTAGCCTGGGGATGAACCGCAACCGGGGACTCGGTAGATGTAAAATAAGCGTTTTAAATTGATCAAGATGAAAATAGTATATTTCAAATGTACACTTTTGAGCGATGTGGTAGTGAATGCTTCGCTGGCCACAGAAGGAAATATGCAATCGCTCGATTATATACCCGGCAGCAACTTTATGGGTATTGTAGCCAAGGCTTATGACGATCTGGGAAAACGGGCTTATGATATTCTACATTCAGGTAGTATTTCATTTGGCGATGCCCTGATATCCCACGATAAAACTATGTCTGTAGCAGTTCCTTTTAGCTTGTTTACTGATAAATTGGCAACCAACATAGAAAAAGATAATGTATGGGTACACCATGGTATTGAAAATCTGCCTGTGATAGACAACAGAAAGGTTCAATTGAAACAACAACGGGAGGGGTATCTTACCACAGATGGAATATGGATTCGCAAAGTGGAGAAGATATTTAACCTGAAGTCAGCGTATAATGCTAAAGAACGCAGATCGGCAGAGGGTAAGATGTTTGGCTTTGACGCCATAAAAAAAGGCCAGGAGTTTATTTTTTCTGTAAGTTTCGAAGATGAAAGTTATATTGAAGAAGTCATTTCTTTGTTGGAAGGAGAAAAAAGTCTGGGCAAATCAAAATCTGCTCAATATGGGCTGGTGCGTATTGAAAAAATGAATGATGTTGCATCATTTCAATCAAATGAACAGGAAAAAAATGGCTTGCTGGTAGTTTATGCCGAAAGCAACCTGAGCTTCTTTAACGAATACGGTCATCCCACTTTTACCCCCAAAGCAGAAGATTTTGGGGTGGATGGCAAAATTCTTTGGGATAAATCACAAATCCGTACTTATAGTTATTCGCCATGGAATAATAAACGCAATACGTCAACCACCCAGCGCGATGTGATATTGCGTGGCTCTGTAATTGTGATTATACCGGATAATGAAGTACGAGTGGATATTTTACCGCAACAGGTAGGTCATTATCGTACAGAAGGCCTTGGCCGGGTTCTATACAATCCCATATTCCTGGAGTACGGAGAAAACGGTCTTTGGAAATATAAAGCTAAAGAAAGCGAAAATAATAACGGTACGTTTGTGACCATACCTGACGATTCAGCTATAAATGTTAGCACTCCACTTGGGCAGTATTTAAAAAAGAAATGCCAGGAAAGTGATAATGAATTGGCTGTTGGGAGGGCTGTTCTAAACGTCTTTTTCTCTACCGAAGGCAATATATTACAAGATCGTACCATTACGCCCAGTCAATGGGGCGCTATTCGATCTTTCGCCATGCAGGCAAAGGATATAGATGATTTAGATAAAAAGTTGTTCGATGATGAAAAAGGCTACCTGTGCCATGGCGTAGCGGCTGAAAGAATTTGGGATAAACAACGGGGTAAGCGCAGAAAAACCCTTAAAAGAGTAATTAAAAATAATAAGGAATTAGGAACCGCTTTTGTAGCCAAACTGGCTGCGGAAATGGCCAAAAAGAAAAACTAAAATGAAAAAAGAAAGCAATATTTATTCACACAGGTATATTGCCAGGGTTGTGCTGGAAGCGGAGACCCCACTCTTCGTTGGTTCGGGCGATTCTTCCTTGCTAAAGGACGCTCTGGTACAAAAAGACATACATGGCTTACCTATGATTCAGGGTACATCACTAGCCGGAATATTACGGCATGCCATTGAGGATAGATTGGCAGATGAAGATAAGGAATATTGGAACGACTTTTTTGGATACCAACTTTTAAACAGCAAAGAGAGTAGAGGTTCGCGTGTCAAAATAAGTTCGGCATATCTGGTGATTGAAAACAATCGGGTAGCCGAAGGGCTAACCCCCGGTATTGATATTAACAATTACAGAGCCTGGTTTGAAGACCTGCCCGTCCGCCAACATGTAAAGATAACGCATAAAGGCACTGCCAAAGAACACGGCCTTTTTGATAATGAGGTTGTGTATAAAGGTTGCCGCTTTTTGTTTGAGGTAGAACTAAAAGGAACGGAAGAGGATGAAGAGAAATGGGACGAATTCCTAAGCACATTGAACAATCCTATGTTTCGCATTGGCCAGGGTACGCGCAACGGATATGGCAAGCTGAGGGTAGTGCAGTGTCGCTCAAAAATGTTCGATTTGCGCAAAGAGGAGGATTTTCAGGCTTACATGGATTTTGACCCATCGCTCAATATCGATAATAAACTGACTGACACTGAAATACAACCAAAAAATAAAAACGTTATTGTTCATTACCAACTTATGTTGAAGCCGGAATCATTTTTTACTTTCAGTGCCGGTTATGGTGATGAAGAAGTAGACAGCGTACCGGTACAAGAAGAGGTAATAACCTATGATGCCAATGGTACCATGCAGTCCCCCAGGCAATTTACCCTGATTCCCGCCAGCTCTATCAAAGGCGCAATCAGCCACCGGGTGGCCTATCACTACAATAAGCGCAAGAATATTTATGCTGATGAGATAAATGATGACAAATTTTTTGAATTTGTAGAAGAGTATAATAAAGCGGTTTATGAATTGTTTGGCGGAGCAGAAGGCTCTGAAGCGCAGGATGAAGGCATACGCGGTAAGGTAATATTTGATGACATTCTGGATAATGAAATCAAAAACGACAAAATTTTTAACCATGTAGCCATCGACCGGTTTACCGGAGGGGCTATGGATGGCGCCCTCTTTAGCGAAAAAGTCTCGTATTTTGATTCTGATGAAAAAGTATTAGAGCTTAATATTTATGTAGAAAAAGAACCTCTTCAAGATGAAGTTATAAAAGGCGCTTTGGAAGACGCCCTTACGGATATATGCCGGGGATTGTTACCCCTTGGCGGTATGACTACCAAAGGTAATGGTATTTTTACTGGTAACTTATTTAGAGACGATGAAGAAATTTTCAACTATGAAAATCAGTGACATAAAAAAGCGAAAATACGAAGGGTATATATGGTACTCTGATAAGCAAGAACCGCAAATATTACATGGCGTAGAATTTGACTTTGCTGGTGTTGGAGAAGAGGACAACCCGTTTATTGTAGAGGCTTTGTTGTTTGCTCCTGACGAAAACGTATCAATTACCATACGGCATACCGGCAGCTATTTAATTAAGGAATTCGATATGAATAAATTGCCTGAAGGAGCCGAACTCGTTGAAATTACTTATTTGCCACACCGGCTGGAGGGTGAAAAAAAATTAGGCTTCAAACAACTTTGGTTGCCAGAACTGGATGAATTCTGTGAGAATATGCCTGTCTTGAAAATGAAAGCTTTGTTATTCACCGGTTTTGCAAACTAAAACAATGAATAAAATGACCGTAAAATCAGTTTATAATTTTGTTCCGGCTCCTACAGAAGATCAGGTATTTAAACCTGATTGGGCCAATAGGGTAAGCCATGATATACCCTTTTCCGATGGGGAAAGTGGTGAAATCGAATTTACCATTAAAGCCGAAACCCCCATTTTTATCCGCAACGGGCATACGCGCGAAGATTCCAAAAAAAAGACTGACCGCTTCCTGGAGTTTTCCCATGTGGTGAGAAATGGCCAAAAGCAATATTTCATACCTGGTAGTTCGCTGAAAGGGATGATAAGAAATGTGTTTGAGATTATATCCGGTTCGCGTTTAGGCCAACTTGACAATCATCGTCATGCCGTGCGTCAAATTATGAAAACCAAAGGAACTATTGCAGATGAAGGTTACGAGCTTACGAAGGACAAAAAGAATATCAGGGCTGGATGGTTGATTTTTCAAAATGGCAAATATTATATTTATGATTGTGGTAAGCCTTATAAAATTCGCTACACAGACATCGACAAGAAATTAGGAACTAAGTTTGGCGAATATTTTATAAAAGGTGGCAAAGCCAAAATTGAAGAAAATTTTTCACATCGTACGGCAGCATATAAATATAGAAATATAATTAGGAATCAAAATTTAGAATATCTTTTTGAAGAACATCCTTTAAACGAAACTGATAAGCAAAAAAGCTGGGTGAGTAGATTTCAACCTTTGCCTTATGTAAGGTTTGCCACCACAGATACTGAAGAAACGTTCTGGGGAAATATTGTTTGTGCCGGACAAGCTTCCAATTATGATGTAAAAACTTCACGCAAAGGAGAGTATGTTTTCAAAGGTAAAAAAAGCGATTTGATAAATGATGAGAACAAGAAAATAAACGTACCGGAAGAAAAATATGAAGATTTTCTTTTTATAAATCGTCACAACCAACCCGATGAACTGGAAGACTGGAAGTATTTTAAGAAACAAATTGAAAAAGGTATACCGGTTTTTTTCAGATTAAAACCCAGGAATAATAAAAATAATAAAGAAGTACTGGATTTTGGCTTAACGTTCATGTATAAACAGCCAGCCAGTTATTCTGTTCACGAAATGGCTCCTGTAGCCATAAAAACCAATGGACCGTTGTACACAAGAGAGCTTGATCTGGCTGAAACTATTTTTGGTACAACAAAAAAAGGAAGAGAGCTAAAAGGGAGAGTCATGTTTTCGCATGCTCTATCCGTTAAAAACGATGTAGCAACTGATAAGATTGAAGTTTTATTGTCAACACCCCGATCATCTTATTATCCGTTTTACATAAAACAAAACGGTAATAATGGGAAGGTTACCGCCTTTAATACTTATAACTCTAATAGACCTTCTGTTCTTTCTGGGTTTAAAAGATATCCTGTCCATCAAACAGTAAAAAAACAGGATTTATTGAATATGAATGATGAAATGAAGACAATAATTCGCCCCCTAAAAGAAGGGGCAGAATTTGTAGGTAAACTTCGTTTTCATAATTTACGACCCATTGAAATTGGCGCACTGCTATCGGCTATTACTTTTCATAATAACAAAGGCTATCACTCTTTAGGGTATGGCAAACCTTTAGGCTATGGCAAAGTGAGTATAAGTATCAATAAATTTTCGCTTGTCAATAAGGAGCAGCAGCTTGAAATGATCGAATTTATGAAAACATTCGAATTTGAGATGCGAAAATTTAATAAAAATTGGTCGATGGAGGAATTAATGGCCACAACAATTGAAAATACAACTGACGAATTGTTGGAATATATGGAACTGAATAGTTTCCAGGAGGTAAAGAATGAGGGCAAGTTTTTGGAACCATATAAAAATCCGAATTTAGTTTTTAAGACCTTCTATACTATAGAAGAAATCATCAGATTAGAAAATGAAGCACGGGAAAAGCTGGATAAAATTGTTAAGAAAGCTGAACAGCATTTTGTTAATAAGGAATGGCAACTAGCAAAAAGTAAGTATATGGAAGCAATTGATCTGGCTAAAAACTTTAGTAATTACATAGAAGATCTAAAATTAAAAATTACTGAATGCGATGATCATATTAAAAGAGACAAAGAGCTTGAGCCGTTGCGTAATTTAACTGATAAAGCAGATGAATTATATGGAAAAGAGAAATGGGAAGATGCAAAAAATCTTTATGATAAAGCAATTGAATTGGCAGAAAAATTGACTATAGACAACTCCGACATACGGGCAAAGAAGAATAAGTGCATTGAGAAACTCCGGTTAAGTAAAAGTTCTTTGGATAGACTGAAGGAGATCTCTACTTATGACGAAGGGCGAAAAGTTCTACATGATTATGTCAAGGCAGGCAAAGCTTTGAGTGATCAGGATATCAAGCTTATAAAAGAATTTATTTTTCGATGTTATGATAAGTTAAGCCAAAAGGAAAAAAATAAATGGCGGTCTAAATATAAAAAAGAACCGTGGTCATTTTTAAGGAAATGCGTCAAAGATAAAACAGTACGGCAATGGTTTGATGAATTAACCAACAAAAAATAAAAAGTATAATTGAAAAATATTCTCGTCACATCCCTTGGCACTACCTGGACAAT
>WAPZ01000147.1 GCA_015520535.1 Candidatus Heimdallarchaeota archaeon | reverse complement strand
ATATATATTCATGCATAATAAAACACACATAAGCAAAAATCAAGAGAAGTGCACCAACATCGTTAAAAAATTGCTCCAAAAAATCAAAAAATAAATAATGGATGTTGAAAAAAATGAAAGGATATATTATTGGTCCTGTTAAGGTTGCCTTAACCTATCTATTCGGCTTTTTCTTTCATGCCGGACCAATTAAAAAGACACCAATCACCATTAAAGCCGGAAATCATGGGACCACTGTCGGGGTGGGAACAGAAACACTACCACTTTTCGAACATACCCCACACATCTCCCCAAATTCACGCGGTCTCATCGGTCTTGCTCCCAAAAATTGCACCGGCTGCAGTAAATGTGCCCTTGCTTGCCCCAATAAATGTATTGAAATGACGCCCGTCGACCCCCCAATCTATACATGGGAATTACAAGCACGCGCAAAAGGAAAAGAACCACGTCCGCTGAAATTCCCTGAAATATACTTCGGCAGATGCATGTTTTGTGGACTATGTACTGAAGCATGCCCCTTTGAAGCTCTCTTCCATACTCCGCTATATGAAACGTCAGTAACGACTGATGAAAAGAGTGGCATGCATTATACGTGGCAAGCAATGGAACAAGTCTTAAAAGAAGGCAACCCAGAGTTGTACCAAAAAATCGAAGACAAATGGAAAAAACTCATTCCAGAACTCGAAGCAAAAGCTGCTGAACTTGAAAAAGCAAAAACACCAGAAAACTAATTCAATTTTTTAATTTAAACCATTATTCTACCTCTTTTTTGTTTAAAGTAATATTTTTCCGCACGCTATGCCAATATTGTATTACGTATTATTTTTGGTAGTTGTATTCGATTCTGTAGGACTTATTACAGCAACAGCTTCCATTTCAATAAGCATTTTTGGGTCAATCAAACGTTTTACTTCAATCATAGTAGTTGCAGGACGAATTTTGCCAAAAAATTGTGCATGGGCGCGACCGATTTCTTCCCACTGCTGAATATCTACCACATACATTCGCGTTCTCACAACGTCGTCTAAAGTTGCTCCAAAATGCGCTAAGGCAGTTTCGATATTTTTTATAATTTGAATTGTCTGTAAATAGGCATTATTTTCACCGACAATATTTCCATGTTCATCTGTGGCAGTCGTTCCAGAAACATAAATCACGTTCCCAACACGTACCGCGCGTGAATATCCCACCAGTGGCTCCCATTTAGTTCCACTATCATAATTTTCCCTATTCACCACATTATCACCATCCTTGAGTAGATTTGGCAGAAAAATCTCATTTACTGCATGTAACGCTTCACCAATCGTATTATTTAATAATATGTGTTGGTCGTTTTTATTTGACTATAGATGATAAAAACCAGCTCAGTCGCATTTAAATTCTTGTGGCGACGAAAAATTCGAAGTGGTCTGATTTTAATTGGCATTATCTTAAGTGTAACGTTTACCGTCAGCATCGCCACTGTTTTAGACTCCATCTATCTGGATTTTTCGAGTCAAGCTCGCAATGACTCATTTGCTGATATCGTGGTGACAAGCACAAATTACGAATATTTTTCAAGTTCTGTGTTGGAAAAACTGGCTTCACTCCGAAACGCTGAGGTATCACCGACTATTTTTCTTTCTTACGACATTTCGACATCGGATTTGCAGGCCTCTTTTATAGTAATTGGTTTAGATCCTCGTACCAATCGTGATTTTAAAAGCATTAAGATGCTTGCAGGAAAACATAGTTTATCTGGAAATGAAATCTTAGTGAATGAAGACCTTGCAAACGGTCTCAATCTTCGTGTCGGTCAAGTAATTCCAATCACATTAAATGAATCATCCTCTACTAATGATCTTTTTCCCAAGACATACGTCAAAGTAAGCGGTATATTTCGACATCCGAATTTCAATAATATTGGAAAGGCACCACTCATTCTTATTAATCTTAACACGTTACAAGCCTATCTAAAGAAGAAATCACAAATAAATCGATTGATTATCACAGTCACTGATATTTTAAAAGTATTTGACGTAGCAAGAAAAGTTCAAGCATTAATCGGGAGTGAATATAACGTAATCACCTATACCCAGTTTAATCGTGGCGATGCGTTAATTGTGGTGGCGTATCGTGCTGCCTTAAACATTGTAATCATTTTAACGATTTTGATTGAATTTGTCTTTCTATTAGGTATGTTGATAATTAATGTTTCTGATCAAATGAGAGAATTTGGGATTCTTAAAACGCTTGGTACTTCAAATAAAGAAATTTTGACCTTTTTGCTTCTTCAAATGCTAATTTTAGGAGGCATCGGTACTCTAGTCGGCTTAGTTTTAGGTCGATTGCTGGCATTAACGTTGGTATCCTATTTCGGTCAGTTGGTTGACAGTTGGCGTGCCCCGCCGCTTGCACCGCTTACGTTGAATTATATCTTACTGGCGTTTCTGATTGGTATTGTTGTCACGATTCTTTCGAGTTTATATCCGATTTCATTGGCGCTACGGTTGCCAAACCGTGTGATGATTTATGAAAGATCTTTCCTCACATTGGTGAACTTTACTAAAATGACACGAATAAGAACATGGACAACACCTACACTTTTACTGGCGTTTTCTTTAGGTATTATTGGCATATTACTAAGTTACCAAGTAAAAGCATCACAATTACTCGAAGTTCGCATTTTTTCTGTTCATTATATAGCCATTTTTTCGCTTTTGTTTGCAATTATGCTTCTTCAAATTGTAATCGTCATACGAGTCCTACCAGTGCTGACAAAAAAGACAATAAACAAATTTTTGTCCTTTGCTTTGGCAACACGGGATCTTTCAAGAAACATGGGACGCACCACGTTAACGTTGATGGCAATTACACTTTCTTTGACTTTTCTTCTTCTAATTTCTATTTTAATCAATTCACTGGCAATTGGTGTGCCACAATGGTATTCTGATTCCTTTGGCATTGACATTGTCGCTGATACGGGAGAAAATCACCAAGCACCCCTATCCATTTATAATCAAATCAAAAATCTTTATTTTGTCGATACGGCATTTTATATTCAAGAACAAAAAATTCCAATTGAATCCGTAGACGCCCTTTACCTTTATGGTATTGAAAGTACTCGACTGTCACAATATTATTCAACATTTTTAGAACAAGGACAGAGCGATGCACTTCAACAACTTTCTACACTTTATATTGTCCCCAATTCAGATTTTATCATCCGTCAAAATCACACGGTAACAATATTTTCGCTTCCCAAATCATTATATACCTATAAAAGCATCGACATCTCCACTGCAAATATAACCCACGAAACCATTTCCACCAATAATTCGGTCGTAATCCCAACTGTTCTTTCTAGTTTTTATGCCCAAGATAAGCAAATTCCCTTATATTCACTTATCAAAGCAGAGATTAATCGCACCTTTTCTTTTTATCTTTACATTACCGCTATCATTAGGAGTAATTTCTTCCTTCAAACGTTCAGCTATACTTACATTGAAAGCACCATTATGCAACGCCTTTTAAATCATACCACATTTCGGTATCTCTATCTCACGCTCAAACAAACCCACAATATATCAAACGAGGATATTCAAAATACACTTAATAAAATTTATCCGTTTTCCTATATCAACACGATTCATCTTTTATCAGAACAAATTCGAAAAGGCATTCAACGTCAACAAATTTTTCTCCAAACATTGTTATCTGAAGCCCTTTTACTCGCTACACTCTCCCAGTTTTTCATGCTTTTAGTGGCTTCATTGCACATGTCATATGATATTGCCCTCTTAAGAACAATGGGTGTGAGTAAACGCGGCGTGTTCCGTATCTTTTTCTTTCAATCGCTTTTGTTAATGGGAATCAGCGTCGTTTTTAGCATTTTTAATGCAATCCTTGGTTCTAGCATATTCTTGTTTTATTTCAATACTTTAGGTGCACACATACCATTGATAATGCCGTTTGACCAACTGTTATTCTGGTTAACCGTATATTTAACGGTTTTAATTCTTACAGCAAAAATTCCAGCCACCGGTGCTGCAGAACGAGAAATTACCGAAATCTTAACCGGCAGAAATATTAATATCAAAAACATTATCATGTCACATCCACTGGTAAAAGCACTACCCCAGTGGCGTGCAAAAGCATATCACACAATTAAAAAATCAAAAAGAAAAACATTCATTTCTGTAATAACTATAACAAGCATTCTTATACTTCCATTTTCACTATTATTAGTCTTTATATGGAAAACGAGGCACGCCATCATTAAAAATTTCTCAAAATATCAGAAACCACTACTCATTATTATGCTGACTTCCTTCCTCATCACACTACCTAGGCTTATAGTTCTGAATAGCCCTCAATTTAAACCGATTCTTTCCATATTTATTATCCCAGTTCCCCTTTCCAGCATATTAGTGTCGATATTTGCTACATTATTTAGCCTACAAGCGTACTTTAAAGAATCAAAGACCTTATCGTCGGACAAAACACTCTTTCACATTCTTAAAGAAAAGCCCTTAAACACTATATTAGGCAGCGTGATGCTTTTTATAGGCATCAGCGTCACTATTCTCCTATGGTATATCCTTTTCTTCCTTACCATTTTTTATCCCACTACGGTTAACTATTTTTATTCTCCATCCGAAGAAAATATACGCGTCGTAAATACTGCAATTATTACTGGAACAAACTCAAGGATTGAAAATGACCTAATTTTCACGCCGCTGCTTCAATTTTTAATCTTAATCGTGCGCATGTTAATTGAAGTTTTCTTTTTTCCCTTAATCGTTCTTGGATTAATCTTTTATTTTCTATTTGTACCAGCATTGCGACTTCTCAAGCCACATCACCAAATTTTCGCACAGTCATCAACACATACAATCAAAAAACAACAGTCCACGTTCAAAATCATTTTATCAAATGTCATCCTCCCTTTTTTAACTCTATTATCAGCTCAAATAATAATTATATCCTTTATAGTCGCTGTTAATTACGGAATTTTTATTCTAGAAGAACCAGACATCTATTATTCCATTTTCATAACAATCAATGCAATAAATGATGTGCTTATTTATCCAATCTTCTTTTCCGTAGTAACTCTAAATCTGCTGAACTCAAACATCAACGTTTTTTATCATAATCTAAATCGCCTTTTTAAAAGAAATATAGAAAAAAAGGTTCACAAATCAAGAGAAAAAGCACTTAAGAGCCATCTTGGATTCATAGATAGATTTGTCTGAAATATAATAGGAAAAACATTAGCACCACAAAGAAAAACTCTTTAACTAATTTTTTTGCTGACAAACCTAGAATTTTCCATCTTTAGGTGTGGAGAATGTCAACTGACGCGGCATCATTTCACCAATCGTATGATTTAATAATATGTTGCTAATAGTTTGTATTCGACCATAAATGACAAAAATGGGTTCGCTTGCGTTTAAATTTTTATGGAGACGAAAAATTCGAAGTAGTCTGATTTTAATTGGCATTACCTTAAGTGTGGCGTTTACCGTCAGCATCGCCACCGTTTTAGATTCCATCTATCTAGATTTTGCAAGTCAAGCTCGTAATGATTCATATGCCGATATCGCAATTATAACCACTGGTTATGAATATTTTTCAATGTCTACCATGGAAAATTTGTCATCGCTTCGTGCCATAACAATTACACCCTCAATTTTTCTTTCTTATGAAATCTCAACGCCAAAAATTCAAACCACACTAATAGTGCTCGGTATAGATCCACAAACAAACCCGGATTATAAATATGCGAACATAATAGAAGGAAGACGAAGTCTATCTGGAAATGAAATATTAGTAAGCGAACGTGCTGCCCAACAATTTAATCTTCACGTCGGACAAATAATCCCTCTTCCACTGGAAGCCGCACTAAAAAAAGGTGTGTCACCTGAGACATATGTCATCATTAGCGGTATATTTCGACATCCAAACTTCAATAATGTTGGAAATCATCCAGTCATTCTATTAAACCTCAATTTTGCCCAAGAATATTTAAAGAAGGAAGGGCAAATTAATCGCATTGTGATTACGGTTTCAAATATTTTAAAAGTGTATGAAGTTGCAACGAAAATACAAGCCGTTGTAGGCGGTGATTATAACGTAATCACCTATACCCAGTTTAACCGCGGTGATGCGTTAATTGTGATGGCGTATCGTGCCGCCTTAAACATCATAATCATTTTAACAATTTTGATTGAGTTTGTCTTTCTATTAGGTATGTTGATAATTAATGTTTCTGATCAAATGAGAGAATTCGGAATCTTTAAAACGATTGGCGCCTCAAACAAAGAAATATTGGAGTTTCTGCTGACACAACTGTTTTTTCTAGGATTCTTTGGTGCTATATTTGGACTTGTGCTAGGAAGACTCTTAGCGTTTGCACTAGTTTCTTATTTCGGAAATTTAGTCGAAGTATGGCGGACACCACCCGTTACACCGTTGACATTCAATTATTTTGCGTTAGCCTTTCTGATTGGAATGGTTGTCACTGTTATTTCAGGCTTATATCCGATTTCACTAGCCTTACACATGCCAAATCGCGTAATGATTTATGAAAGATCTTTTTTGACTTTAAACACATATGTTAACAAAAATCAGTGGAAAATATGGACCAAACGGTCAATATTATTAGCCGGCGCCTTAGGCTTTGTTGGCGTCATTTTGAGTTATCAAACAAAAGCGACACAATTATTAGAAGTCCAGATCTTCTCATTACATTATGTGGCAATATTTTCTTTCTTATTGGCAATCATGCTGTTTCAAGTCGTAGTAACAATGCGATTTTTACCACTACTGGCTAAAAAAACCATACATAAGTTTTTAGCCTTTGCCTTAGCGACGCGTGATCTTTCAAGAAACATAGGTCGCTCCACGTTAACGATGATAGCAATTACACTTTCTTTGACCTTTCTTCTTCTAATTTCTATTTTAATCAATTCATTGGCAATTGGCGTGCCACAGTGGTATTCTACCTCATTTGGAATTGATGTTGTTGCCGATACAGGAGAAAACCGACAAGCGCCCCTCCCCCTTTTTAATAAAATTAAACAACTTTATTTCGTTGATACCGCATTTTTTGTTCAAGAAGTAAAAACTCCAATCAGCACCCTCGATTCAATCCGCCTATTTGGCATTAAAAGTAATATTTTTGCAAAATTTAATGAAAACTTTATGGAACAAGGCAACAGTTCAGTTTTTAACCATCTTTCGGTCATATATTTAGTCCCGAATTCTGATTTTATTCTCACCAAAAACGAAACAATACCATTGTTTTCCCTTCGCCATGAACTATCAGCTTATCAGACAATTAACGTTTCTAAACCAATGGTAAATGCTGATACTATTCCTACAAATTATTCTGTGGTCATTCCAACAATACTCTCGAGTTTTTATGCTCAAGATCAACAAATACCTCTATATTCCCTTCTCAAAGCCCATTTCAATAGCAGTTTTTCCTTTTATCTT
>WAPZ01000146.1 GCA_015520535.1 Candidatus Heimdallarchaeota archaeon | reverse complement strand
ATTGTAATACCGTATATTTTGATCTTGCTTTGGACATTCTTTTTTATCGTCGCCATGATTTATATAAAAAGATCGGAACATTGACTCGACGTTTAGAGAAATTGTTTGAATAAAGCATTTATCGGCAAATATGGAGTATATGAAATTCATTTGTTAAACCTAATCATTTCGGTGTTGATATTGAAAAACGTAAATTGAGAGAGGAGTAGAGTTTAATGCTTGTCATAAAAAACGCAAACATTGTTTATTTGTCTAGTGTTGTTCATGCAAACATGGTTATTGATGAGGATACAGGAAAAATCAAAGCCATCAAAAAAGTATTAAATAAAGAAGAGGAGTCACATCAAACAATCGATGCTAAAAATGGGTTTATTCTGCCCGGGTTGATTGACATTCATACACATTTAAGAGATTTACAACAAAGTTATAAAGAAGATTATCATTCGGGTACGATGGCCGCCGCACATGGTGGTTTTACCACCGTTATTGATATGCCTAACAAAAAACCAGAAATCTCGAGTGTCAAGGAATTAAGACTTTTAAATGCGATTATTAAGGAAAAGGCAAACATAGACGTTATTCCAGCTTTAATGGTAAAAAAATGTTTAGAATCACAGAAATCGACAATTAATCGTTATTATTATCCATATTATAAGTTATATTTGAGCGGTACGACCGCAACAACGGGTGAAACTTTAGATTTTGCCTTAAACTGGCTAAAAAATAACCGTTTTCGCGTGGTAATGTCTCACTGTGAGGATGAACAATTTTTTGTCACCAATGAAGATTGTCAATCAACACCGCACGCACATAATATTTGCCGTCCTCCACAAGCAGAAGAGAATTCTGTCAAAAATTTTGTGGAGTCTCTGGTGTACAATTCTTTTTTAGATGTTGGAAAAATTCATATAAGTCATCTTACACTACCAACTTTGGTCGACTATTTGCATGAAAAGATCAAGCACGGCTATCCATTATCTTTCGAAGTCACACCACATCATTTATTTTTAAACACTAGTGATCATGATCATCTTGGTAGTTTTGCAGTAGTAAATCCACCAATACGCCCCAAAGAAGTACAAAAACAGTTATTGGTTAAACTATTAGAAGAAAAAATCCCTATCATTGCGTCTGACCATGCTCCACATACAGAAGAGGAAAAAAGATCGAAAAATGCACCGAGCGGTATTCCGGGATTAGAAACCACGCTTCCATTATTGGCGGATTTTGTTTTTAAGAAAAAAATCACTCTAAACTATTTGATTCGGCTGTGTTATCTTAACCCGATAAAACTATTAGGGTTAAGTCCATATTGGCCCTTTCGCGCAGGTACCCTTGCAAATTTGGTGATATTAGATCTTAAGAGTGAATGGAAAATTTCTGGCGAAACTTTTTTGAGTAAAGCGAAATGGACACCGTTTGAGGGGTGGTCTGTCCACGGTCGTGTGTTGGTTACTTTGTATCGCGGTAACCTAGTCTATTTTTGCGATGATGTAAGCAAGTGAGGATTCAAATTAGACTTCCTCTTGCGTGATTACAGGAATTATTAGTTGGTCTAATTCAAACGAGCGTTCGCAGAATTCACATTTGACTCGGACTGTGTGAAGTGTAGTAGCGGATCGGTTTTTCATGTCCTCGGAGTTTACATTTTTAATGGAAAATTCCGCTGGATGATCTTCATGATTTGTTATACATTTATTATTTGGACATTTGAAAAAACCAATAATTTTCTTCGGAATTTTCACGCCAAATTTTTTGATTACTTGGGAGTTCTCTACCACGTTAATAGTGGCGGTCGGTGAAATCACGGCAATGATATTGAGTTCTTCCTCGGTAAACACACGATTAGAGACTTTAATAAGATCTTTTCTTCCCGTTGGAAGCTTGTCACTCTTTGCATTTAGTAAAATGGCAATTGTATCGGGAAATTTGTCTAAGCCTAACATTTGGACAACTTTAAAGCCATGTCCGGGAAGAATATGATCAATAACAGTACCATTTTGAATTCGTTTAACCATTAATCCTTCATATGCGGGTGTTTTGCTTGCTTTTTCCATTGTATTCACCTATTTTTTTCTATGAACTGTGTTAAGGGCATTTTTTCATCTTTCATACGTTCAAAATTCTCTAAAAGCAGTGAGATTATGGCCATTCGCGTCGGAACTCCGAGTTTTGCTTGATCAAAGTAACGTGCTTGTTTCATGGTATCGATTCGGACATCAATTTCGTCACGCCGCGGTAATGGGTGCAGAACGACAGTGTGTGTTGGAAATTCAGCTAACAATTCTGGCGTAAGCCGATAGCTTCTTGCTAATCGTTTGGCTTCGATTGGATCTTCGAAACGTTCTTCCTGAATCCGGCATAAATAGAGGACATCTGGTTCTTCGATCTCTTTTGGCGAAAAGTTTTCTGTAATAGTAATTTCGATGTCAAACTCTTGTTTAACCTCGTTAATGAGATCTTGACTGAAAAGAAGACTTTTTGGCGCTACTAGGGTTATTTTGGCTTTGAACATTGCTAACGCATATAAAAGGCTTCGCATTGTTCTGCCGTGTTTTAAGTCCCCCACTAAGGAAACATGAACATTTTCGAGTTTTCCTTTCATTTTTTTGATAGAAAAAAGATCTAACAAGGTTTGGGTGGGATGTTGGTTTGCACCATCACCGGCATTTATGACTGGGTGTTGTGCTACTTTTGCAGCTAAGCGCGCTGAACCTTCTAATGGATGACGGATGACGATGATATCTACATATTGGTCAATGGTTCGGATGGTATCACTAAAGCTTTCTCCTTTTTTTACGGAAGTCGAAGTAACATCACTAAATCCGAGTGTTTTTCCGCCTAATCTTCCCATTGCCGCTTCAAAACTGAATCTAGTTCTTGTCGATGGCTCAAAAAATAAAGCCGCTAGCAATTTTCCTTCTGCAATCTTTAGTGGACGATTTTCTTGCAATTTTTTTTCCATTTTTTCAGCTTCATCTAAAATAGTGAGAATATCGCGTTTTGTCATATCTCTTACGGATATTATGTCATATAAATTGAGTTTCGCCATTTTTCGCCACGTCTATCAATTATTTTTTAATTATATGGCACGATCAGTTTGTTTTTGGTTAATACTAATCCAAAAATTCTTTTATTTCGGAAAGCTTCACTAAAGAATGTAGCTGAACGCCATTTTCTTGTAATATGTCAGCTCCACCCATTTCTCGATCCAAAATAACTAAACAATGGTTAACAATAGCACCATGGGAACGTAATGCCTTTATCGGTTCAATCTTACTGGAACCACTAGTAATTACATCGTCAATCACTATAATGTGCTGGTCATACACCGAACCACCTTCAATAACACGCTTAAGTCCATGTGCTTTTGGTTTTCGGGGATAATACAACGGTAGTTTTTCTGTCAAGGCAACGCCGGCGGCTAATGGAAGTCCTGCCGTGGGTATACCGGCAACACCATCAACTCTAGCATAATTCTTTATGGTTCTTATTTTTTCTGCGAGTTTAGTTATTACGAAGTTAAATGCCTCTGGATTTCCAAAAAATAACCTTAAATCAAAATAAAAGTGACTTTTTTTCCCCGACGCAAGAATAAATTCGCCGGTTTTGTACGCATTTAAAGTCTTCAAAAATAAGACAAATTTATCTTTGAGTGAGTTTTCCGCTGAGGAATTCATACAAATACCGCCGTTTTCTCTGTTCGTTCGGTGACGACAAACTTTTATATTTTTTTTCGAATCTCACCGAGAATTTTTTGCAATTCTTTATAAGGATTGGTTGCGTTAATGATCTTCCGACCAATAATGAGATACGTTGCGCCAGCATCTAATGCGTTTTTCGCATGTCCTCCTTGTGCACCCACACCGGGTGACAAGATAGGAATGGCAGGGTCTAAGAGTGATCGAATCTCTTTTAGAATGTGTGGATAGGTGGCACCGACAATAATTCCATCAACATTCTTTTCATTTGCAAAGTTGGTAAAAACATGATAAAAGGGTATTAATCGATTATTTATCTTATCGTGTGCAGTTTTAGCAACCAGACGACCATATCCAAAGTGCGCATCAGCATGGGACATAAACCCTAAATAAATGATTCCTTTCTGTGGTTCAAAAGATTGTGCAACTTGATGAATCGGTTCCAGACCAGCACTCCATCCGACTAAAGGATTACAAATTAAAGCATCAAAACCAGCTTTAAAATAATAGGTTGAAATGACTCGGTTCGTATTTCCAATATCATTCACTTTTGCATCCATTATTAATGGCAGATCGAAACTTTTTATGTGATTTAATAACTCTTGGAACTCAGAGGAAAAAAGACCATATGGTAAAACTAGGTGCCGGTTTATTTTTATTGCTAACAAAAGATCCGCCAGTTCTTCGACAAGCAAGTGTGCTTTTTTGACTAACGTCATATATGCGGATTTATATCTCTCTTTCTCAAGACGGAGAAGTGAAAGCTCATAGTCTAAGGCTAAAATTATTGGCGTCCCCTTTTCTTCATACAACCTCGACAACCGTTCTCTAAATTTCAGATATTTCACGCCCTTTTTTGTATTTCTTCATTTAATTCACTTTAAATAAAAATATATGAGTTTTTTATCTTTTTTAATGGTCTAAACTAATTATTTCCATGGACTCTTCAGGGATTAAAGGAAATCCAAGACTCAAAAGACTTGAAAGGATGATTTCTGCCTTTTTTAATGTGAAACTACCTTTTTTCGTGCAGATAATGTAAAGATGCGTGGAAAAAATGAGGCAAAACGCAGAAAATTCACGGAATTTCACTTTCAATAAGGCACCTGAGGCT
>WAPZ01000145.1 GCA_015520535.1 Candidatus Heimdallarchaeota archaeon | reverse complement strand
ACTTTGTTTATAACTAAAAATGTATAAATAGAAAAAAATCACGTTTCTTGGGTGTGGATGATGAAAAAACGGGTATTATTATTGTATGATCCCGGTGAGAACGTAATAGCGCTTTTAAAGAAAAAGCTTCCAAAAAACCTTGAGTTAGTAATTCCCAAAACATTTAAAACAGATGAGTTAAAAGAACTGATTAAAGAGGCTGATTTTGCCATTGGTGCTCGGCTTAAGGAAGAAATGTTAGATATAGCCCATAATCTGAAGGTAGTTCAGGTTCCATGGGTTGGAGTCGAATGGTTACCATTAAAGAGCATTCAAGAGAAAAGACCGGATTTAATTGTATGTAATACCCATGCAAATGCGGGAACAATAGCCGAGCACGCCATTGCATTACTATTTTCAGCGGCCAAGAAGATAGTAATTGCAGATAGAAACATGCGGCATGGTGAGTGGGGGAGTTTAGCAAATCCACTTATCTCGGAACGAGTCGAAGGTAAAAATATGTTATTTTTGGGTTTTGGGCATGTGGCTCAGAAAATTGCCGCTTTTTTGTGGGGATTCAATCTGAAGTATTACGTAATTAAACGCCATCCGGAGAAATTGGATCCACAATGGGCGGAAAAAATTCTCTACATTGGTGGAAGAGATGCCTTAGCGGAATTTTTGGAAAAAGCGGATTTTATTATGATCGCATTGCCATTGACACCAGAGACAAAAGGTATGATTGGCAAAGCGGAATTTGAACAAATGAAAGAAACGGCAATATTAGTGAATGTGGGACGTGGACCGGTGGTCGATGAAGAAGCCTTATTT
This sequence comes from Candidatus Heimdallarchaeota archaeon, assembly GCA_015520535.1. GTDB lineage: Archaea > Asgardarchaeota > Heimdallarchaeia > Hodarchaeales > S146-22 > S146-22. The sequence goes on along the minus strand of WAPZ01000145.1, from coordinate 2,192 downwards.
GAAGCACTTCTTTACAATAAAATTCAAGCTGCAGCCTTAGATGTGTGGTATCAATATCCTCCGTGGCGTCGTGATCGTCCACGCCTTGGATATCCCTCTCACTATCCTTTTTCTGCACTAGACAACATTGTTATGTCACCACATCGGGCATATCAAATCAGAGATGCGATGGAAGTTCATTGGCGCGATGTACTTGAGAATTTGCAACGATTTTCCGAGGATAAGCCACTAATAAATATTGTCGATATAAAAAGAGGGTATTGACAAAAAATGGAGCGAGTATGATCGACTAAAGCAAAACAAGCAAAAAGTGTAAAAAATAAAAGGATTTAATGGAGGAAATGTAATGAGCGAAGTAACTGCACGCACAAAGGTACGATTGTTCAGAAACTTCTTTAAGGAAACACGTTTACGTTTACAAAGCGTCATAATGGAGTTAGAACCCGAAGAATTTGATGCAGCAGTCTTTAATAACCCTTATTTTTCGATCAATGAAAAATTTCGTGAAATAGCGTTAGAATACATGTCAGCAATAAATTATATTCAAGGTCGAACCATAACGAAGGAATTAGAGGATCTTAAAAGACGAACAGAGGCGATGGATTTTTTTAAGCTTATGGATTTTATTCAAGACAGTTATTTAGGCTTTTTAAATGTCTTAGATACCCTGACCGATAAGAATTTGCAAGAAAAAAGGATGTATGAAGGATACGAGTGGACGGTAGAACAACTCTTAATCAAATTGGTCGACAAAGAAATCATGCTGCGGGGACAAATTGAGCTGTTACGTGACTTATATCGCTATGCCATGCAACAACAAACCTTTAATACACGTGAAAAGCCACCAGCTGATAATTAAAATCTAGATTGAACTGAAATAAAGTGGTCAGCGGACAAGAAATGATCAACAATAATACCCGAATTTTTTCCGTTTTTATATGTGTTTTCCTTTTTACGTTGCCCATAGGTTCCCTAATACCCTCAACATCATTTTTTCAAATTATAAGTTCCAATGAACAACAATCTACTGGTGTCACTACGCATACAAGGTTAAGAATGGAAGACTCAATTGTACAAAAAGTCACATCTGATGAAAACAAAAACCATAAAGACTTTAAAGTAGATAAACTGGCAAATACCACACAATTAACCCATATTAATGAAAACACGCGTAAATATTCTCATATCTCACAATCTAATTCTACTTTAAGCGGTTATTTTGAACAAACAACCCTATATATTAACGAATCTGTGGTAATACCTTCGAATAGTTCACTCGTTCTGAATATGACGACAATCCGTTTTATTTCAAATAACACCGAAATTATAGGTCTTATACTAGAAGAAAATGCCACCTTAATGGTTTTCAATAGTACTTTTATTGCAGTCTCATCAAATACCACGTATTTTGTGCGAGCCCAAGCAAAAAGCGCATTAGTAATGAATCAGACTGTACTCAGAGGTACAACGAGGGCAATAATGAAAGACGCACTCCTTCAAATTGAAAGCAACAATCTTTCGCTTAACAATTTAGTAATTGAAAACACCACGCTGGCGCTGTCACTTGAAAGCCTTTCAGGCGTGTTTCTGAATAATCTTACCATCAAAAGTACAGAAACGGGTGTTCATCTGAAAAACGTCAAAAACTCCACTTTTTCAAACGTCTATATTGAAAACAGTACGATTGGTATTAAAGTGGATCAGAGTGACGATCTTTTCTTGGTCAACCTTACGTTGATCAATTTAACGTCGATTGGTGTCGAAATCATAAGCGGGGATGGGTTACAACTTGAAAATGGTTTTTTTTTGAATACTGGGAGAAGTCTACACTTCATTTCAGGTTCTATCCGCCAGCTTAAGGATTTAGTTTTACAAAATTCGCCAATCACCTTCGAACCGTCATTTTGGACACAAAAAGTGATACTAGGCTATTTTTCTTTTCAAAATATCACATTAAATGGATTTCCAGTCGTTTTATTTTTCCATGAGCCCAGTTTGCATCTTACGGATAGGAATTTTGGTCAGATTATTAACATAGACTCCGATTACACCGAAATTTTTTCATCCACCATTTATGGACCGTCATACATTATTTCCTCTTCGTTCGTAAAATTCCGTCACAACAAATTTATTGATCGGGGTCGCCTTATAACATATTTAAGCCATGGACTCGAGGTGAAAGAAAACCAATT
>WAPZ01000144.1 GCA_015520535.1 Candidatus Heimdallarchaeota archaeon | reverse complement strand
GACCTGGATTATCGTTAGCCATTGAAAAATTGACAGAGTTTGTTGATGTTCATGAAAAGCTTTCTCGCTACGAGCCTCGCCTCCCGACGTTATCTACAGAAGAACCACATTTCGTCCACAGCTTGAAATTCGGTGAGTTTTTATTTGGAGAATATGATTTTGCGTTTAGTTGGAACGAAGATCCGACAACAGAAGATGTGCTTTCGTTGATCGAAGAGATTGACACCATGTTTTTGGAGTCAGATTTTAATATTCATTATTCAATTTCCACACTCAAGGTGCCTGAAAACTCCAATAAACAACCATCTTGGTTTATGCTACCTCCTGAATGGCTTCCAGATGATGACCGCTTTGCTGTTTCTTGGTTTCAACTCATTGGGCCACCTTTAGAAGTTGGGTTGCGAAAATTAAATCTTTTACTTCATTCATTAGAAAAAATCCATCAAGGTGGTATTGTTTTCGGTCGTTATGATTATGCTATGGTTTGGAAAGAAATTCCCACCAAACAAGATATCATTGACATTACGAAGCAAATTGATGGCGCTTTCAGTGATATCAATGTCTTATATTCCCTTTCAACCTTCATACAAGAAAGATAAACGCGCTAGAAATTGACCATTGAATGCGTAAATTAATGCTTTTTTTTATTATTCTTTTGCAGCAGTTAAAAGCAATTAAGATAACGGTCTGGAAGTTTCGGATTTTTCTTTATAAGCGCTTTCATTCTTTTTTTCAAATCATTAATACCATATTTTGTTCGACAAGAAACATAGAAGATCTCCACTTCCTCAGGCATATATTGGAGCAATAATTTCATTTGTTTTTGAAGTTCTAAGGCGGATAAGCGATCAATTTTGTTAGCTACGACAAATACGGGCTTATCTGTAACCTCAAGTAGAAATTCCACCATTTCTTGGTCAATAGGAATAATGTTTTTTCGTTCTAATGATTTAACTTGTTGCTCAAAGGTATAAAGGTCTATAATGTGTAAGGAAAACAAAATTTGGGCACCATACTTTTCAAAAAATTCGATAATCTTATCTTTTGTTTTTTCTTCGAAGTGTTTTCCTTTACGATGGAGTTTCCCAAAACCGGGAAGATCAACTAGGGTCAAATTATTGCATAGAGGAATAAGATTAATGCGTGTGGTCGTTCCTGGTGTCTTTCCTACACGTATTTTATATTTTTTTGCCGTAGTTTTAGAAATAAAATAAAGAATGAGACTTGATTTTCCGGCATTTGGGCGACCAGAAAAAGTTATTAAATGATGATCCCTTAAAAGGTCAACATTTTGATTTTTCATTTTATTTACTCGTTCTTTAATTCATTTGCGCATCTGTACATGCTATACTATTTTTAAAGCGGCAACAATGTTAAATAGTCCAAGAACAATAATAGTAAACGTTAATGGGATTAATATATTATCATCAATTTTTTTTGAACCATAAATTTCAACTAAAGTGGTTAAAAAACTACCAAAGACTAAAATTAGAGTACTAAGGGCTATATTTAAGTTTGTAGGGAGGCTGAGAAAACCAAAAACGGAAAAAGGTTGTGGATTTGGCTGAATGAGATGTACAATCCAAAAACTTAGAAGAACAAACAATGTTCCAATAATAAAAAAGGCGAGGCTTCCCTCCACGGTTTTATTATTTCCTATTTTGTGTTTTCCATAGCGAATACCAACCAACGTGGCAAAACCATCACCAAAGGCTAAAATAGCAAATGCTGCAGCGGCAACCCGTAGGTCTACGGTGATAACCAAAAGCATAACCATGACTACGTAAATGAACGGTCCCAGTAAAAAACCCATCTGTTTTTCGTTCTCACGTGCCATCTTTTCAAAGGCGGAATTCCATATACGTGGGTTCATACTCAGAACAACTACCAGTGCTATTATTGTAACCAGAATTGCTAGTTCTCTCGGAAAAATTGCTAATGCAAAGCTCCAAAAACCATTGCCTATATGTACCGTCTTTCGTGTTACTTCTGTCGAAAATTGTGCTTCTTTTGTCACCGTGTTTTTACTCATTTACCATTGTACCTCCATGATATTAAAAAAGAAAGAAAAAATCGCAGCAAAAAATTTTAGAGGGATTTTGTAAATTTTTTTACAGCAAAAAATGTCACCGCCACTAGACCACCAAATAACACAATAAACAATAGCGTGTCAGTCAATGTTGCGGGTGTAGTAAAATTATTATTGTTCGCATTATTATTTCCTTCTGAGCCCGCTCTTGCTGGTAATGTGCCTGGATCATAGGTATTACGCACCCATGTATATTTCCATGAGGTTGAGATTGGTTGGTCTAGATATGCCACATTTCTATAACCATAATCAGTTTCGAGCATATTAGCGAAATTGTGAGCCGATTCACCATTGGGACAATCACAGTAAATTAAAATCCGAGTATCTTTGTTTTCTGGTAATTTTGCTAATTCCTCTTGCGTTAATGAACCGCTGTAAATCATGTTAATGGCGCCGGGAAGGTGTTTTTCATAATATGACTCTTTAGTTCGATCATCGATTAAGAATAAATTGGGATTAGTATTCATTTCGCTCCACATTTGATCGACGCTAACCACGGAAACGGCAATGGTTGCACTCGTCAAATTGAGAGTTAACATTACAAGAATGCATGACCATACCAAAACATGTGGGAAACGTGTGGTTGTTGAGAAGCGTTTTACATTGCGTGGTTTCATCTTTACCGCCGTTCATTATAATTTTTAATCCAAATTTGAAAGGTTTTTTCAATCTCCATGAAGTCCTTTGCTGGTAAAAACTCCGGTACGTCTCTTTTAATAATATTTTGTAAGTCTTCCATTTTGACGTGTTCCTGGATTACACGCTTTACAACGTCTTCTGCTGCGGAAAAAAACGCTAAATACCTATCCACCATTTCCATGTCGGCGGATTTTCCATGGCCAGGGATGATGACTTCAGCATTCCATTGTTTCATGTATTCTAAACTAGTGATCCAATCTTGGAGTGACGATGAAGAATCTCCCCATGGAAAGCGATTCGTCATAAGATTATCGGTTGCAATAATGACTTCACTTTCCGGAATATATGCAATTGCAATTCCAGAAGAATGGCCACCAATGGCGTTTATAATCAAGCGCTGATTCGTTCCTTCAACCAGTTTTTCAATGTTAAAGGTTTCATGGGGAAGCATAATCTCAAGGTCACTTAAAAGTCCTTGCGCTAGCGGATCATTCTGTTTATAACGCTCTAGATTTTCTTTACTCCAGCGAGTTTTTAATAATTTCTTAATATGGTCGACTTCAGTGGTTGACATTAAAAGATTGCAATCCATATATGTTTGTGCTCCAAAAAAATGGTCAGCATGATGATGTGTAATTAAAACCGCATCAACCCTCCGTTTAAAAACTTTTTCTACCTCGTTTCGATATAATTCGGCGGTTTGTGGACTGAAGGTGGTATCAATGACCACTACATATTCACCTAAATCGACGGCACATGAATTGGCACTCATCGGACCCGGATTGTCATCAAATAAGATGGTATCAGTTATTTTTTGCAATGGCATTTAAAATCACTTTTTATCTTATTATATCTCCATCATGAAATGTAATATGCATTATGCGTTTATTAAGTTTTTCATTCGTTATATAAGCCTAATTCAAAGCGTTTTGGCAAGACTTTCGAGGTCATTAAAAATGATTCCGTCAATTCCCCGTGATATCAGTTTTTTGACTGTTTTTTGCTTTTTTATCCCCCATGCAAACACTTGAGAATAATTTTCATGGGCATGTTTAATTAATTTCTGAGAACACCACCAATGAAATGGCTGCACGACTGCTAACGGATATTGTTCAAAAATCGACTTTATTTTCCGTTTAAAAAGAAAATATTGATAGGCAACGGGTACGAACACGGGTATCGTGACCAAACGTTGGTAGAAATTTAAATCGCGAATAGTCAGCAACATTTTTTGTTCTAAGTGCTCTTCATGGATTACATAAAGAATTGGGCCCAATAATGCAGAATCTTTAACTAAAATATTGATAAAGAGGTTATTTTTTACGGCGATATCGATTAAATCCTTAAAAAGTAAAATTGAACTACCATGAACTTGTAGAACTCCATTTAACTCTTCTAACGTTAGATGATAGATAGGACGCTCAATTCCAAGTCGTGGTAACGATTCAGACTCAAAAACAATGAGTGTGCCATCGGCTAGCATATCTACTGGGGCAAATATTCCATCAACACCCAAAGAAATTGCGGTCTTAATCCAATCCATGGTATAACGATTTTTTTCTGTGCTTCCTTCGACAAATATCCACACATAATTTTCTGACGGTTTTTCCCATTTTAATGGCGGTGTAATAATATTTGTTTCATTTGGTGACATTTTCATTCGTTTTTTGCTTTATTTACTTTTAT
>WAPZ01000143.1 GCA_015520535.1 Candidatus Heimdallarchaeota archaeon | reverse complement strand
GATTGATTTATGACAAAAGAGGTTGGTTTGTATGTTGTTAGAAAAAATTTTTTTCAGACCAATAAGATTTCAAGATCTGGTATATCCTCCAGATTATTCTTCAAAAGGAAAATTAAGAAAAAACAACGTAGTTATTCGGGCTGAATGGTATCAAACAAATGCTTTTAGCGTACCAGTTATCATGACGAGCGATCTTCATCATAGAACAATGAATGTTTTTCAAAGATTGATGAGTATTCTTGATATCTCAAAGTACGTGGTAATAACAGCAGGTGACATGGCTGGTAAATCTTCCGGCGGACATGGTATCCGTGGTTCTGATAATGACCCTACAGAAGCCTATCAATTCATTTTAAAGCATGCTAAGGCGTTTTACTTCATTCAAGGAAATCATGATCTTCCACATCCAGATCGCATGGAATTACGCTTAAAAAATGCGGATGGAACACGATGTTCGTTACATAACACAATTTTGAATATTGAAGGAATTGGAACTATTGGTGGTGTTGATGGAATTATTTCAAACAAGTCGCATCCTTACAAATTTCGTGAAAAAGACTATATAGGGATGCTTAAAGGAATTCTACGACAACGCGTCAAAATTCTTGTAACTCATGAGACGCCCGCTATTAAATTGTTTGAACCAAGAATGAAGCACAAAATGAATAGTTTAATTGGAAAGGATCGGCTATTTGAGTTAGTTATGAGATATAGCCCGAAAATTCATTTATATGGGCATTGTCACCATCCCAAACCCATCATTCCGCATGTGAATACCATTTTTGTAAATGCGGACTCCAGAATTTTAATCTTTGAGCCGATTTCCTAGTTTTATACTTTTTTTCAAATAAACTCTGAATGTTTGTATATTTTTGCTGTAATATATATTATACTGAGAATACTCCTTTTTGAACAGGATATACGGTTTGTTAAAACGGCTAAAATGGGCACAATCGGGATTCTCAATTTAATAGAGCTAATGAAGACTAGGTTTTTAGAATCTCGATTATCATGAGTATTTGATCAGAAAAGTAGATTGTTTGAGTTAGAAATGGATACAAAGAGAAAAAACATGGATTTAGTATTTGAATTATTTAGAGCGATGCATTTTAAGCTTTCAAAGTTGTTTATGGCGAAAAGATCTGAAGAAGAAGCTTCTTATGCAGCTAAAATCTTTTTACTTCAAATGTACGTTTTTTGGGTATTTCAACGCAGATTATTTCTTGATAAGAATCCAAACTATTGGCTGACAAAGTTTAATACACATAAAACGTTAGGATTCTCAAGTTATCAAGAATTTTTACTTCAATTTGTCCGAATGATAAAAAATAATTTCTTTTGTCGAGAATTGGAACCACTTATGCCAAATAAAATTTTTGGACGGATTTTTCTCATAAGTCCTATGCTCTTGTTTCCACAAATTGAAGACATTCTTTTAACTTATCATATACCAGATCACATTTTTATGGATGGCAATGAAAAAACTGGTGGTGAGCATAAAGAAAATGACATTCATGCGGGAATCTCAATTTTTAAGATGCTGGAACATATAAATGAATTGGTTCCGAATGAGGATTTGGAGTATATCTTTGGTGCACTTTTTGAAAAAACCATTGATATTAGTTTACGTAAGAAAAAGGGTGCCTTTTATACGCCTAAAGCGTTAGTGAATTTTCTGTGTCATGAAGTGATTACGCGTTATTTATTGGATCGGGTTAACGATAAATTTGGGACAAAATATAAGGAAATTGAAGCGCTTTTTAGGGAAGAACACAACAAAGCAATTATTTTTTTGTGTGATTTCTTAAAAAATATGAAGATTCTTGATCCTGCGGTTGGTAGTGGTCATTTTTTGGAAGGTATTACGAATGAGCTTTTAGATCTTTATCGGCAAATTTGGGTTTATACAAAGAAACGAACTCATGTGCATTTTAAGTGCTTAAGTTTTCAGTCAAATGATGAGTTCCAGTTAAAATGTCTTAACGAATTAGACAAGAGAG
>WAPZ01000142.1 GCA_015520535.1 Candidatus Heimdallarchaeota archaeon | reverse complement strand
GTGCACACTAAATATATTTCCTAAAAAGGCTATCGTAATTGCTGGAAATATCAAAATTATAGGAATCAGAGTTACCCAAAAGGGGAAGGATGCTAGAGATAATGGTAATGAAAACCCGTAAGTTCTAAAAATTATAAGATCAATTGCCAGCAAAACGCCAATGAATGATAAGAATATCCACGAAAAAAGAAAACTAGCAAAAATCCTCCGATATAACAATTTTTTTAATATATAAGAGCTGCTTTCTGAATTTATTGTAGAGAATTGCTGATGAAATTCCTCAACTCCAGTTCGTATCCAGAGGTGTGGAAATAATAACTCAAAGAGGATAAAGGGAAGAATCATAAAGCAAAACATTTCTAAAATAAACAGAAAAAAGTGGACAACACGCAAATTCATTGGCAATGGACTTTCCATTAAAAAGATAAATAATATTTGACCAGCAACCAAGAGCATGTAACCAAATAAAATGGTTAGGCGTATCATTCTCATTTTACTATTCGCTGTGGAAACTAAAACAGAAAATAGCGTTTTTATTTCATTCCAAATATCACTTAACAATAAAACATAAAGTGACATGCACATTTCTCCATTTTTTGTGCGTTTCACCTTAATTTACAACATATTAAAAGCAAATTGGAAACTCTTATATTTTCACTAAAGACAAATGTAGTATATGTGTGCATCCGTGAACGTTAGCAAAAATAAGCAACTACTAAAATAGTGGCGACTTGCGGTGAAAAACACAAGTGATGAGCTAAAGAACTCAATCTTTCCAACAAAAGTATACTTTCGATTACCATGGCGCTCCTACCAAAAACGTGTATTAGATGAGTTGGAAAAGTACTTGAAAGACAAAAGTTTACATGTGATCGCTGCACCAGGCTCCGGAAAAACCGTTCTTGGGTTAGAAGTAATTCGTCGCTTGAATAAGCCGGCTCTAATTTTGGCACCAACATTAGCAATTAGAAATCAATGGATCGACCGTTTTTTACGTCTTTTTGCACCAGAGCTCACTTGTCAGCCGGAATGGATTTCTACGGATGTACGCCGCCCGCAAATACTAACTGTCGTAACGTACCAAGCATTGCATTCTATGGTTGTCGGAAATCTAGAAACAGAAACAGAAAGCGAATTGAATGAAGACAACACGACGTTAAAAAACAACCGAAAAACGCAGAAAAAAACAAAAAAATTACGCAAAAATCAAAAAAAAGACATACAATCTCCAAATTTAAGTGATATTATAGCGTTATACCATGAAAAAAATGTAGGTGTCGTGGTACTAGATGAAGCACACCATTTACGTTCAGAATGGTGGAAATCGTTACATAAATTTCTTTCCAAGCTAAAAAATATTCAATTAGTTTCACTGACCGCAACTCCACCGTATGATGCGCCACACAATGAATTTAGACGTTATGTAGAATTATGTGGACCAGCTGACGCTGTGATTTCGGTTCCGGAACTGGTTCTTGAAGGTAATTTGTGTCCACATCAAGATTATGTTCATTTTTCAGTTCCAACAGATGATGAATCGCGTAAAATAAAACAAATACGTAGAAAAATAAGAAATTTTACCAATCAGCTGCTGGTAAGGAACGATTTTATTGAAATGGTAGAAGACCATCCTTGGATAAAAGATCCAGAACAAAATATTGAAAAAATACTTGATGACCCGGCTCATTTTTCCAGCCTTTTAATTTTTCTAAAAGCCGCTAAAAGAACTGTTTCACCAGAGTTAACAGATATCTTAGGAACAAATGTCAAAAAAATACCAGAGTTAACACTTGAATGGCTGGAAATATTATTAGAAGGTGTCATATATCGTCATTTCTCCTACGTCAGTGATTATAAAGACTTAATTGACAAGATAAAGGGAGAACTCTATGAAATAGGAGTAATAGAACGTCGAAATATCAAGTTACGTGCACCTAAAGAAATAGTTTCGCTTCTTACAACTAGTATGATGAAATTGAATAGTATTTTAGAGATTACACATCATGAATATCGTTCGTTGGGAGCAAATCTTCGTTTAGTTATCTTAACAGACTTTATTAGGAAGAATGAAATGCCTCGTTCGGCTACAAACCTACCACCGATTCGACGAATTGGAGTTGTTCCTATTTTTGAAAAGTTGCGGCGAGAAGGAGATAAAGACCTTAAATTAGGTGTACTTTGTGGTACTCTGATTATTATTCCCAAAAGCGCCAAAACAGCATTAGAAAAAAAATTACAAGGCTTAAATCAAGCAACGGGTAATGTAACTATAAAACCTCTCCCTTACGATGCCACATTCTTCGAAGTGATACCAAGTGGCACGTATAAAAGACATATCGTCCAAATAATGACCGATCTCTTTACTGAAGGTGAAATAACGGTTTTAATTGGAACTAAATCGCTTTTGGGAGAAGGATGGGATGCACCCGCTATAAATACGCTAATTTTGGCTAGTTTTGTCGGAACTTTTATGCTGTCAAATCAAATGCGCGGCCGTGCTATTCGTACCTTTGCAAAAGATCCTAAGAAGACCGCCAACATCTGGCATCTAGTGTGTGTAGAAGAAAACGCACAGAATCCAGGAACTGATTATGAAACCATCGTACGGCGATTTAAAACATTTGTTGGGGTAAGTTTTAATGAGCCTATCATCAGAAGTGGTATAGATCGCCTCGATATTGGAGACCCGCCATTTAACCGTAAAAGAGTTGTGCAAATTAACAAGCGTATGTTTAAAAAGGCTCTAAATCGTAAAGAAATGAGAAAATCATGGTTTGAAGCATTACATATTGAGAAAAAAGAGCCTAAGGAACTAGTAGAGGAAATTACAGCACCAAAAGGCTTTTTACCACAAAATAGACGTTTAGTTTTTTACAAAACAATTGAAGCCTTACTCTGGCAAAGCTTATTCCTTTTTCTTTACATTTCACTAAATTTATTACGCGCAATTATTCGTACATGGCGTTACAAAGAATTTCGCCCTACAAGTCTTGAAGCTGCCTTATTTCTGTTAGCACTGCCATTTTTAATTGGAGCATTAGTAGCATTACCTAAAACTATCAAAGCCCTCATATTGCTTGTCAAACATGGTTCTCTGACCTCTAGCATGAAGCAATTGGCTTTAATAGTGTTGGATTCACTCATTTATTGTGAAGCAATCAAAACTGACTATAAAAAGTTTACTGTAGAAGTGGAAAAAAACCGTGGTGTGGTGTATTGCCATCTTAAAGGCGGAACGTATTACGAAAAGTTCATCTTTTTAGATGCGTTGGAGGAACTACTTAATCCGATTGAAAATCCACGATACATTATAATTAGAAAAACGACTTTGTTTGGAAAGTACCGCCGCACTGATTATCATGCTGTTCCAAAACTAATTGCTGCCAAAAAAGCATATGCCACGTATTTTTATCACCAATGGAAGAAAAGAGTTGGATCGGCTCTTTTAGTTTACACTCGAACAAAAGAAGGAAGAAAAATTTTACTACGGGCTAGAGAATCCTCATTAGCTGCAAGTTTTCAAGAAAAATCAGAGAGAATAAGTCGTTGGAAATAGAAATAAGCACCCATCACCGCACGACTATGAAGTTAACGCGTTTTTATTTTCTACATCTATCTACTTAAAGTTATTGTCCATATGTCGTGAAATGATAGATAATGAAGTGTAACAAGCTCTTTTCATTAATTAAGAAAATATGTGTGAATAAATGTTTATTAAGATCTTCTAAAAGAATGTATACACTTCAAAACCGTTCTACTCCATTCGGATAATTTTATATACATC
>WAPZ01000141.1 GCA_015520535.1 Candidatus Heimdallarchaeota archaeon | reverse complement strand
CACTAGTTATCTTGATAATTAGACTTGTCGGTCGAATTTTCCAAGAATTTTGACCTAAATCTTCTTCAAGTTCTTTTTGTACATAACTCCAATGTTGGTTTAAGTTGAATTGAAATGGAGTAGGTATATCCCATCTCCGCATTTCTAAACGACGTAAAGCAACATTTTTTTCACATAGGACTGCGATTACTATAATTTTAGCGTTCGATTTTTGTAAAGCTAGACGAAGACTGTGTTTATGAATTCCAGCACCAGTAAACTCCAATATGCATGATTCTTTAGATTCTGCATGCCCTAAAAATTCAGCTAATGCCAAGTATTCACCTTTAATAGTTCCATTGCCATATAAACGTCTTAAGTCATCTATTGGATAGAAAGGCAACTTTAAACTCTGAGAAAGTTTTTTTGCTAATGTCGTTTTGCCACACCCAATGTTTCCAATAACTATAATCTTGACTGTCAATGTTTTCTACCCTTTTGATGCAACTATAATCGAATTTATTGGTGAAAGTTCTATAGTATGTATAAATTTAAAGTTGGTTTTTTCTAATAAGCGGATATAGTCCGATAAGGTACGTTCTCTTCCAGTTGTCATAACAGCCATATTTAAATTTAGCAACGCGCCTAAGTCATTCTTAGGATCTTGAGGTAATAAGAGTTCTATTATGTATAATTTTCCTTCACCTTCTAAATATTTGTGAGCATGTTGAAGTAGTGTTAGACAAGTGTTGTCGTCCCAATCGTGAAGTACCCGACTAAGAATTATTGCGTCAGTTCTGAGATTTAGAGGTTGTTTAAAGTCACCACTTATGAGTTGACATCGATTAAGGACGCCTTCGGCCTTTAAGAATTTTTCAGCTGTATTAACAACCTCTTTTCTTTCTAATAAGATGCCACGTAGGTGTGGATTATCCTTCAATATGTAGGACAAGAGGATGCCAATACCACCACCGATATCTAAGACGGTAGTGTGCTTTGAAAAATCAATTTTTTTCGTTACATTAAGATAGTCCTTTTTAGCATAAGCAGACATTGCTTCTTGGTATATCTGGAGTTTTTTTGGATTTTCATCTAGCCAGTCGAAAAACGGTTTTCCGAATAGTTTTGTAAATGAGGATTCCCCGGTACGAAGGGTATAATCTAAGTGGTTCCAAGCTTTGTAGTGTTCTTCTGCCCACATTATTGCTGCTGATTTAAGGCTGTAGTTATGAGATTCTGTAAACAATTTCCCCTGGGGGAGCAAGAATAGTTTATTATCATCATCTTCATTCCAAGAAACTAATTGTAATGCATTTAATGCTTGTATAAATAATCTTAATGCCTGAAAATCCAAATTTAGCTTTGCTGCAAGATCTTTGACATTTGTATACCCTTTTTGTATGGCGTCAAAAATGTTTGTCTTAGCTGCTGCATAAAGAATACATGATTTCCAGTAAGCAACCATCAGATCAGTTACGTAATTCCAGATTTGCTCAAAATCTTGGGGCTCGGTTTTACGAATGGTATGAATCCACGTACCATTTTCGTCAATTATTCCTAATGTTCCTTTAAAATCCCTAACTAAGGCATACCCATTATAAAAGGGTTCTACATTTAAATATCTTTGCGGATAGATGGCTTCTCCCGCTATGTTGATATGACACCAGCCTTTTTCATCACGTGCACGAGCGAAGCCTTTATGATAAACATCCAGTTCCAGCCACTTGCCGTTATGTACAAATTCACCGTTTTGATAAATGTGCCGAGCCCAACCGTGCTTGTCTATTACACATGCTATTCCATCACGAAAATCGCCAGCATACAACCATCGTTGGTCGTAAGCTGGCGTTCCATCTAGGGTAATGTGAAAATATTCGTTTTTGAAACTTCTTACTGTACATAAACTATCTTGATAATTACCGACCCACGCATATCTTTGGTTGTAAATGGGTTTACCAGTTGGGTCAATATGGCACCATCCGTCTTTAGTTATGACAGCCGCACGATTATAATAGAATCCAAATGTTCGCTTATATCTTTCTGTGTATGCGGGATTTCCATTCACTGTAATGTGAAAGGCACCAGTATTATCTCCGACGGGTGCTAATCCCGGTTCGTGAAACTTGAGAACCCAGTTGAATCTTCGTTCATATAGTGGTTTTCCATGATATATATGGTGTGTTCCATCATTAGCTACTCGAATTTCTTTTAAGACAATTTTGTCGTTTTTTTTCGCCATTTTTTACCCTTTCAAATTTTTTGGATGAGTTTTTCATATAGGTTTATAATTTCAATGGTATGGTGTGATATTGAATCTACATGAGTTTTTTTAAGTTGTAATCTTTTTAAAAGGGTAGGTTCTGTAATTAAG
>WAPZ01000140.1 GCA_015520535.1 Candidatus Heimdallarchaeota archaeon | reverse complement strand
CAATTGGATCATAAACCTCAAGCCTAACGTTAGAGGAATTGAGTTCTTTTTGTAATAGATTAATCACTTCTAGTGCGGGACTTTCACGTGTATCCTCTACGTTTGGCTTGTATGATTTTCCGAGAATTAAAACACGAGGATCTGATTGTGGTATCTCTTTAATCATACGTAAAATCTTTTCAGCTGTATGGTGTGGCATATAATCGTTTATTGAGCGGGCTGTCGGTATTAATTTGCTAATTTCTGGTGCAACTTGCCATAAAAACCACGGATCAATTGGAATGCAATGGCCACCAACACCAATACCCGGACGAAGAATATTAACGCGAGGGTGTAAATTTGCCAATTCAATTACGGTATCTACCTTCAACCCTATATGCTCACATATCAGCTTTAATTCATTCGCATAAGCGATGTTAATGTCTCGATAGGTATTTTCTGCCAACTTTACAGTTTCAGCTGTTATATCATCTGTCAGGCGAATTTTTCCTTTGACAAAGCTTTTATAAATTTGAAAAGCTAAGTGGGTGGACTCCGGCGACATGCCACCAATAATTCGATCATTATGAACAAATTCATAGACCAGATTTCCGGGAAAGGCGCGTTCTGGACAATGCGCTACTAAAATATCGTCGGGAACCTTTAAATCCGTATTTTTTTCCACTAAAGGTTTAACTACATTTCGACATGTAAGTGGAGGCACGGTAGATTCCACAATGATTAAATTTCCTTTGCTCAAGAAAGGTACGATTGAATTTAGTGCGGAAATTACATAAGATAGATCGGAAGTCTTTTTTTTCTTATCAAGTGGGGTGGGAACGGCAATAATAAAAACATCAGCTTCTTCGGGTACTGTACTAAATTTCAATCGTTGTGAATCCCATGCTGACTGAAAAACCGCGTCAAAATTTTTTTCTTTTAATGTACAAATACCTTGAGATAATTGTGCAATCTTTTCTTTGTTAATATCAACACCAACCACATTATACCCCGCATTTACCAAAAAGCATGATAATGGCAATCCTATATATCCGGCTGCCCCAATAACACATATTTTGTGTTTCTGACTCATTTTTACCACGGTATGAAGATTGATCTCGTTTGAAGGGGTTTGAAATTATTTTAAATTCCTGTACAAAGACAGAAGTTTTTCTTCCTCATGCTCCCAGTTATATTGACCTTCTAAAACAGCTGTTCTTCCGTTATTCCCCAATTGGATACGAAGTCTCTCGTTCTTATAAAGGTGATATATATTTTCAGCTAACGATTGAGCATCATCCACAGAAAAAACAAGACCACATTGAGTTTCTTCGACGATACGTTTTAATGGTGCGCATGAACTCACTATAACGGGTTTTCTAGCCAACATATATTGTGTTAATTTGTGTGGAATGGTATTATTGGTATGTTCGTTTGCCTTATGTGGAATGATTCCGATTTGGCTAAATTTAATTATACAAACGGCAATGTTAAAAGGTAAATAACCTGGTAACAACACCACATCTTCTATTTTTAATGTTTGAACTAATGATTTAAGATGGGTAAGATAATATGATTCACCACTGCCAACAATAACCATTTTTAACTTAGGGATTTTGTTTTTCAAGTAATAGGCACTAAGAAGCATGGCATCTATACCACGGTGATCTCCTAAGCCACCAACGTATGATACTACAAAATATTCGTTTAAATATTCCCATTCACTACAGTCTGCATTGTGAAGCGCATTATCAATGTCTTTTTTGGCGGCGTAATTGCTAATTACTTCGATTTTACGTGAATTTATACCATATTTTCTGATAAGGCGTTCTTTAGCTTCCTCTATCACTGTAATGACTTTTGTTGCTTTTAATATGGCACGTTTTTCGAAATAAGTCCAGCGATTATAATTATAAAAAATCCTTTTATAAAAAAAATTGTTGTGTCTTGATGAACTACGAGCCCAAACTTGCAGCGCAGCTGGATACACTTCATGTAAATCTGCTACCAGTGGAATTCTGCCTTTTGTTGCCTTATAGGATGTATATACTAAAGGTAGATCATGGACATGTAAAATATCAATATGAAATGTCTTTATGAACCATTTAATTTGTTTAAGCCATGAAAGTTTTAGATTGAAAAAATTAATGAGAAAAAAATCACGGCTTCTTTCCATTCTCTTTATACTTATTCTAACAACAAAAATATTTTTTTTCCATTCTTCAATCCATGGTTGATTTTTTTTTCCCACACTTAAGATAAAAATGCGATATCCATTTTTCGCTAAACTCACAGCTTCTTTTTCGACTCTAATATCTGGTGGAAAAAATTTTTCCAATATCATACCTATATGTTTCATGGACTCACCAACAAAACATCAAATTTAACTCATACGGGCTCTTTTTCAGCGTCTAACTCAGGAAGTGTTTCAAAATAACGCTTTGCTAACTTCTGGGAGATGTTTTTAGAAATATTATTCAAGATGCTAAGTAAGAGCACACTCATAAAGGTGATATAAAAACCTAAATCCAAGGTAATAAGACTTAATGATAGCGAAAATAAGAAAAATGTTAGCGTTAGTGGAATAAAAATTTGTACAACACTTGCTTTTATCGGATGCCCGGCAAACCACAGAACAAAACCAACGATAAAAAGGATTAAAGTCGCATATACAAAAATATCTTGGTGAAAAAATAAGTCAAAAAATTTGAATACTGTCCAATGAACTATAGTGCCCGTTGCCTTGAGCCATGACAAAAAAATAAGCGAAGTTATATACATAATTTCAATTAAACTGCCGAAAACATAATATATCATTAATTCCATTTTTTTCTGAACGTAAGTAACCTTCTCTATATTATGAAGCGTTTTTTTTATGTTCTGAACTACGTACACACATATCAAAGAAAAAAAAGCGATGAACACGCCAAAAGTCGGAATAAAAGCAGTATGAAAAAGCTTTGTCGCTTGTAACGTAGAACTAACAACGACGCCATTTCCAAAAGTGGCTGTAATCACAAAATACTCTCTAAGTGGAATGACATAGCCTCCAAATGTCGTCTTTGTAAAATAAGTGCTTTGCAATTCAATGGCTGACAAACTTGCAATTCGTCTTACTTTCCACGCAAATCCGCTTACATCCTCTTTATACCCCAAATTTATTTTCATTTCACCTAAATTGAAGGGAATATCGGATACTTGAATTTGTAATGATAATTTCTCGCCAAATAGAGAAAATAACCGTTTTTTCGTGATTTCAACGCGTGGAAAAGGATTTTTCTTCTTTAAAATATGATCTAACCATAACAGCGTGGTATTTGCAATTTCTGAAAAAGCCGCATGGTTTTGTGTTGGGACAATTGCTAAATTTTTTTCAACACCTTGTGGAATGATTGAATACGTTAAATTAAACGTATCAATTGGGAAAAATTCATCATACGTTCCAATCATCATAAATGTCGGAACTTTTAAATGGGCAGCATAAACTAAGGGGTCAAAATATTGCAAAAAAAGACGAATATGCGTTTCATTCTTTGCGGCATTCGGAGGAATTAGTCCGGCAACATAACCTTGAAATTTAAGGGCGCGTTCCCAGTTTCCTGCAGCTAAAAGGGGGACAGCTGTCTTTACACGTGAATCTAAAGCGGTTACATAAAACGTCATTACACCTCCGAAACTCCCCCCAACCAAACCAATTCTGTCTTTATCAACTACATCAAGCGTTGTTAACACACTGATTGCACGATAGACCGCTACTGCTGAATGATAAAGGTTGGAATTCTTTGGTGTTTGTGTAATATTCACTAACGTATCCGGAGAAACCCCAGGAACACCGGTAGAATAACCACCGTGCCCCGGAAGATCAAGCGCCAAAACAGTATAATTATTTGCAGCCAATGACATTGCAAATTCAATCACATCACTGCTATCACCTAAAATGCCATGAACAAGCACCACGGCAGGAAACGTTACATTCACCAGATTCTTATAATAGGGGAAATAAATCCGTGAAAAAATACGAACAGGATGTTCTTCAAAAAAGTGGCTGGTAAATTTCACTTCTGTATAGTTGATAGCCACTTTATTAGTGTAATTTTTCAACTCAGTGGTAATAACTGTCATATTTAAGGGAATTGACTGATCTAAATCTTTTAAATCACTCCAAAAATCAGGTAATTGTGACAAATTTAAATAAGAAGGAATTTTGCTGTTTAGTGGCATATCTACGACACCAAATGAAGACATACCAATGAACATAACCATATTAGTGCTGTAAACAACAGAAAAGATACTAATTATCAGAAATATCCTTCTAATGGTCATAATTTCCCCCATGCTTCATCATCAAACAACTAGAATATTTATTCTCCATGGTAAATCGACAAAAAATATTACATAAATTATTGCATCTGTTATCCTTTTCAAGCTGATCGAAAATTTACCGGTAGAATGACTTTGTATAATTAGCTAGGT
>WAPZ01000139.1 GCA_015520535.1 Candidatus Heimdallarchaeota archaeon | reverse complement strand
CTTTGATTTTCTTCAAATCTTCTTTCGTAAAAACTTGAAAACCAAAATGTTCCAACAATTCTCTCGATTCATTTATCGATTCTTTAACTTCTTTGATGAATTCCTTAAAGTTCTTCTTGTATTCTTGAACCGGTTTCTGTTCTTCAATCTTTTTTGCTATTGCGTCAATCTTTGCATCAACAGATTTCCTATACTCTTCAAACAACTTCTTGAACTCCTCATATCTCGATTTCTCACGCTCTTCTCTCAATTGCTTCAATTCCTCTTTAAGTCTATCAATTTCTGAACCAAACTTTGATTCAAACCTATTCATCAGTTCCTTAAACATTTCAGTCTGTTTCTCAATTATACTTGCTACATTGCTCATTATCACTTCCATCATGCTTCGAATGTCAATCTGATAAGGCTGATAATCGACTGGAACTCTCATGATTAGTCTTGATAGCTTATCGTCTAACGTTTTACTAGCACGAGGCATATCATTGATTCTATCCTTTAAACCAACAAGATATTCCAATTTCTTCAAAACATTATCTTCAAGATTTCCATCAGGCTTTTGATTCTTGTTTTCGCTCAACCAATTCACCCCCTACCTTCTCGAAAAGTAAATCTAAAGCAGAATCAGAATCAAACAATAACGGATAAGCATCACGAAGCTGTTTGAGCTGATAAATCAATTCTAAAAGAGATACATGTTCATCAAGTATTTTGTCAAATATCTCTAAAAACTTCTGATACTTATTCTCAAGCTCATGATATCGATTTGCTAAATCTCGATAAGTCTCATAAAAACGATTAATATCTTCAAGATAACCTTTTATTGCTTCAAGTCTTTCAGAATGTGTTTTGTGAGGAAACATTGCTCCAAAGCGATACCAAACATACTTACCGATTTGAACAATTGCATGAATCTCATCAGTTGCTAATGTCTTAAAGTATTTCTTCCAAATGTCTTGCATTAACTTACGAATCTCAAGCTCTTTATCTTGCTCTTCTCTATCACGCTCAACTCTCTCTTCAATTTGCTCAATTATCTTCTCCTTAATATTTTCACTCGTATCACTAGCACCACTTGTAAGTGGTGCCTGTTGTTCCTGAATTACTTCCACCCTTTTGCTATGACAATATTTACACGTTTTAACCTTTTTAGTAGCACGATATTCAGCACCACAATTATGACACCTTACAACAAACATATCGCATAATGTAAGAATGTTTTGTATGATAAGATATATGTTAATTCATAAAATAGCATAAGAAGGGGTAACACTATACATTTGAGAATATAAATGCGAAAACTTCATATATGTTACATAAGCCTAATATCCCCATCTCCTTAATATCATATCAGTTATCAAAAACTTATGAATTGTTACCCAAACATTGTTATACAAAAGTTAGCTAATTATCAATGCTTAATTGCTTTGCTCAACAAAATATACTTTAAATGCTATGCTAAGTTATCATACCAATATATGTGTATTGCATTAAATATATGTTGAATCTCTAGAATGATGTTTTTATTTAATTGTGTATATTTTGGGAAATGTATTATTTATCATATCACCATTCTCATTCGCGTGCCAGTATACCTAAAACAATCGTATTAGAATTTCATTTACAATTACGCTTCTTCCTAATGCAATGTATACATCGTAAAACTGATATGATGATGATTGATATACTGATACGCGTGCTTGAAATGGTGATATAATCAAAAATAGATGTTTAGATATATACATTAAAGAAAATTATCAAGATTTACGCATTTGCGCTTGTTAGCTTTGTGTTTAAATAAAAAAGGAGGAAAATAGCGGAGGTGCGGGATATGGTAGAGAATGCATCTTCATTAAATAGTGGAGATATTAACATTGAAAATTTAAATGATTTTTATGTAACTGTTAAGGAAGCTTCTAGAATATTCAAAGTATCTAAGCGTAAAATATACTATTTGATTGAGAAAAACAGAGTTAAATACAAGCGTTTGGAATGTATATATGTTTTATATCAAGATTTAGCGAAACTATTCGGTAAGTGCGTTGTAATATATGTCAGAGAATCAAGGAATGAAAAGAAACTTTTAAATGAACAAATTCTAGATTGCATTCGATTTTCAATCAATCGTGGCTGGTATATAGTTGATATCATTAAGCATGTTTGTGCTTATGATTTAACCGATAGACATAGGGAAAAGCTTATTGAACTGATTACATCAAGGAGTTTTGACATTCTTTTAGCTACAAGAAGTGATAGATTTACGAGAGATTCATATGCTTTCAGATTATTGTATGAATTATGTAAGCAAAATGGAATTGAAATCTGGACTGTTCATGAAGGTTTCATTGATGAAGATAGACTTGAAGGCGTTTTGCTTAATCTTGAGGAATCGTTTTGGTGATGAAAACAGGACGCTCTGATATGTGATGAATCTTCAAGCATCTGATTCTTCAAATTTACTTTTCTTGAACTATCACGCACCACTTACAAGTGGTGTCAGCAATACCTGATTTTAATCTAGCATAAATTAACTTGTATTTTCGGAAATATACGTTCATTGCATTTGATGTTGTTAATCTTTTGAATCTCGTATCGCGTATACGTTTGTGAATTCAAAAATTTTTGCTAATTTTGACAATTGGCTATATTAATGAAGGTGATGAATATGGCTAGGAGGAAAAAAGATAGAAAGACTAAAAAACCTGTTGATAAAAAGAAGGTTGAAAATGTTGAGAAATCTGTTGAGAAAAAGGAACGAATTGAATTGAAG
>WAPZ01000138.1 GCA_015520535.1 Candidatus Heimdallarchaeota archaeon | reverse complement strand
GCAGCGTCAGATGTGTATAAGAGACAGTCTTTATTCTTTACCTATTTTTCTTTTTTTGGCATATCATGACCTATGGCTTTTAATTTGTCTCGCATATCGCGTGATTTGTCTCTTCTATCATCGATTCGCAATGAGGTCACTACTCGTGGAACTCCCAATTCGATCAAACGGGTATGTGCTTTTTTAACAACATCTAGGATAGTATCCAAATCATCGGCTTGAAAAACCGTTGACATCGGCGTATGAAAAACTTCGATTCCCGGGTAATTATCAATTACTTTTACGGCCTCTTTGACGTATTTACTCAAACTAGTACCAACACCATATGGAGAAACAATTAACTCTGCTATTATTTTAATCTTTTTTTCGCTCATTGATCTTCACCTCAGATTTTTAATTTCTTTACTTGCTCTTCAGCGAATTTATCTTAAATGCGGTTCTATGGTACTCTCAGGAGGTTATTTTATGTAATTTCTTGTGGGGTCTTCTTATTGAATTTTTTGTTTTGTGCCTTGTATGTAGTGTGAATTAATTGATTGCGGTTTTCCTCGAAAAATAACACTTGTCAATAGATTTTTTGAGCATTGAAAGTTAGGATGCCTTAAATCATATACAATAAAACTTGCATCGCGTCCAGTATCAAGCCAACCGCTATTTAATTTTAAAAATTCGGCGGGATAGACCGTGAGCGCTTTTATAAGAGTTTTTATGTCAATTAGTTTCTTTTGAACCCTTAATTGGTATAGTGCATATCGTGCTTCTTCAATAATATCAACGTTTGTTGTCATAATATTATCAGTTCCAAATCCGAACTTGAAGTTATGTTCAATTATATCGGCTAATGGTGGAAATCCTAAGCCAAAAAAGGCATTTGATCGTGGACAAAGCACTAAAAATTTATCCTTTGGTATCAGAGTAATCTCTTCTGACGTCACGTTAGTTAAATGAACAAGGATATCTGCCTTTAGTAAGTCTAGTGCACGCTCTAAATCAGTTTTTTTAAAGGTTTCTATGGATTTTTTTACAATATCGGGATCTTCAGCAACATGCGTTCCTATTATCTTTTTATTTTTCTTTGCCACGGATGCCAATCTTGCCAATTCGTCATCAGTGTACCCAAAGGGAGTGGAAATTCCAAGACCATCGGCAATCGTCAAAAGTGTGTCCCAATTGTTTTTTTCTCGACCCAAATGAATTCCTTTAAGTAAAAACTTTTTATTTACCGAGATTACACGTTGTAAAAGAGGATGTCCACCTTCTTGAAAATTAATAAAGGTGCCAACTCCATGTAATATCAAATTTTGAAAGGTATATTCGACACATGTTTCGATAAAAGAATTATTTTTGCGGATTTCTTTAAATTTAATTCCTTTCGGCCCCACAGTTTCAGCCAATGATTGACCGTAGGCACAATCTTTTGCCACTGAATCTGTAATATGGATGTGTGAATTGACGTAGTCGGGTAAAAGCAAGGCATTTTCAAAAATAACGTCAGCACTTTTTTTAAGATCATGTCCAGATTCGATTTTTGTAATTATTCCCTTATTTACTTCAAAAAAAACATTATCCTTCAAGTTTAAGTCTTTTCCAATCAAAGCATAAGAACAAAAAAATGTCTTTTTTTCCATTGATTCCGCCACACGCGATTTCTTGCTTTTTTTCCCTCTTTAACGTTTGACGTTTTTCTTAAAAAAGATAAGAGGAAATAGGCATTTAAGAGAATTTTTTTTTGTAGAAATCGGTAAGATCTTGACATAATAGTGACAAAAAGCTGAATGAGGATACAAAAATGCCTCGTAAAACAAAAATAGTTGAATGTGTACCCAATTTTAGTGAAGGTAGACGGAAAGAAGTGGTAGATGCTATAGTAGCAGCTATAACTAGTGTTCCTGGCGTTAAACTCTTGGACAAAGAGATGGATCCCGATCATAATCGTGCCGTTATTACTTTTATTGGTTCACCCGAGGCGGTTAAAGAAGCGGCTTTTCGAGGAACGGCTAAGGCAACAGAATTGATTGATTTAAATAAGCATCAAGGAGAACATCCGCGTATTGGTGCAACTGATGTAATACCTTTTGTTCCAATTAGTGGAGTTACTATGGAAGAATGCGTAAAATTGGCTGAAGAACTGGGTGAAAGAATCGCAAATGAGTTAAAAATCCCCGTTTATTTATATGAGGAGGCAGCTCGTGTCCCAGAGAGAAAAAATCTTGCAAATATACGAAAAGGAGAATTTGAAGGATTAAGAGAAGAAATTAAAACTAATCCAGCTCGTGCTCCTGATTTTGGGCCACGTGAAGTTCATCCAACAGCGGGTGCCACTGTTGTTGGTGCTAGGATGCCTCTCATTGCTTTTAACGTTAATTTAGGCACAAACAACCTTGAAATAGCTAAGCAAATAGCACGAGCCGTACGACATAGTGGTGGGGGACTTCGTTACGTCAAAGCTCTTGGTTTTGAGATTAAAGAACGTGGCATTGTTCAAGTCAGCATGAATATGACTAATTATCAAGGCACACCACTATTTAGAGCGTTTGAACTCATTAAACGTGAAGCCCAACGATATGGTGTTCCTGTCATTGGCTCTGAAATTGTAGGTTTGGTTCCACTCCAAGCGCTCATCGATGTTGCTGATTTCTACCTCCAGCTCGAAAACTTTACCAACACACAAATATTGGACCTCAGATTATTTGAAGAGGAAGAGGAAAATAACGAATAAAGCAGAGCAACATGCGTAAATGGAATAATAATAGAATATTTGCATTTGGTAGTCTCTTTTTGTCATCAAAAAAAATATTGAGGTGAAAGAAAAATGTTAGTAGATCTTAAAATGAAGGAATTTTTAGATGAACTTGCTTCTAGTTCACCCGCACCGGGCGGTGGCGCCGTTGCTGCTCTAAATGGAGCTCTTGGTGCTGCTTTAGTTTCTATGGTATGTAATTTGACTATTGGCAAAGAGCGCTTTGCTGATGTCGAAGAAGATGCTAAAAAAATTCTTTCACAAACTGAAGAATTACGTAAAAAGTTACAAGAAAATATAGAGAAAGATGCCGAGGCTTTTAATCAAGTGATGGCAGCCTTTCGAATGCCAAAAGAAACTGAGGAGCAAAAACAAAGACGTAGCGAGGCAATCCAGCGTGCATATAAAATTGCTACCGATATCCCACTAGAGACCGCTAAAT
>WAPZ01000137.1 GCA_015520535.1 Candidatus Heimdallarchaeota archaeon | reverse complement strand
TGCTAGAGGAACTGTTACGCGAGTTACCAACCTTTTCAATCGAAACCGCAGTAATTCTCCAACCAAATTACTGTGAAATAGAAGTAAATACGAAAGATTTCGATAAAGTTTTAAAAAGACTCAAAGCACGCGGGTTCAGATATGCAAAATTAGATTTTTTGGCACAAGAACAATCTACAAATTTTCCGCAGACATACGTAATAAACGTTCTCTTTTTATCACTTTCAAAAAGATTTCAAGAACTTCATGTGCAGAAAACCAAAAAAAATGTCACACCGAAGGATAGCCCGAAAAGAAGCTTTTCTCCCGTTAAACCCTTTTATTTAAGGCTTAAAGTGACAACTTCAGATCCGCAACCTCTTTTTACACAAATTGAGCAACTTTTTACGGAATCAAAAATTGACCTTCTGTATTTCAAAGAGCTTTGGGGATTTTAACATAACACTTAAAATCGTTGGAAAAATAATGCGAAATGGGAACAATAGACTCACATTCATATAGAACAATATAAAAGAGCAATTGAAAACAATTCAACTCAAAACAAGAAGAACAGAATTTAGAGGTGTTTTAAGGTGGGAAAAGTTCGACCAGCATATATTAAAAACTTAGCACGGCAGATTGTAAAGGATTATAAGCCTTATCTATCAACTGATTTTGAAGAAAACAAAAAAATTATCCCACAAATTGTGGAATTTCAGTCAAAAAGATATAGAAATCGTGTTGTTGGTTATGTCACTCGTTTGATGAAATTGGCTGCAAAAGAAGAAAAATTGTTAGAAGAAACCGCACGCGAAGAATTCTAAATCCGCCGCCACACAATGTCGTGGCTAACTATCTTTTCTTTTATATCACACTTTTATTGTAGCAATCAGAAAATCTTTTGTTTTCACTCTTCTCCACTTACATTGGAATATTAGAGATTAGCTAATATACGCAAACCAAATGTAGATCAATTTTCTTCTATAATGGTTTGAATGTATTTCAAATGCCTCGTTATTGTAATTTCTAAGTCTTCGATATCATTCAAAAACCAATTACTAAAAAATCCCACTAACCATGGGTCTAACGGTACGGGTCTTTTTGGTGTCTGGGCAATGGAAAACACGGCTTGCCATAACTCCACAGCTGCCGTTTCCAACAAAAATTGCACAAATTCAGCCTTGAGTTTTTGTTCTCGCGCTTTTAATGCTTGTTGAAGACGCCGTTCAGATTCATTAATGGAGACAAATCCCGTTAAAATCCACATTTCACGGCGAGTATTTACATTCATGTGATACAGCCGATCACCTAACTGTTCCAGCTCTTTTCTAGCACGTTCTAACTTTTCCGGTGTAAAACGATCTAAATGAAGAATTTCTTGGTATTTTTCATAAAATTCTGGTCGTTTCTTTTTTAAAATTTCCAACAAAAAAGTGCCACCTGTCAGTCGGAATTCATTTTCTTTCATTAAGGGTACGCAAATAGCCTCTTCAAAGGCTTTAACCATCCACATATAGGCGTCACCAAGCATATCTTCCCTAATATAATAGTGACTACGACTAATGAGTTTTTCGGCGGTGTTTATTTTATGACTAATGAGTGCGGGTGGCCATTTCAAAGACTGTGCTTTTTGTTTTAAGTCCTTCAAAATGGATTGTGGATCATAAATGATTTCACCCGTCTGTAAAACGCGTGCGACGGTTGCCATTTGCCAAAAAGTTATCTCTTCTTTCCCTAAAACTACATCCCAAAAAAATTGTGGGCGAGCAAAGGTAATATGAATTTCGACGTCGGGATATTCATCTAACACAATGGTTGTCTCAAAAATTTCGCGAACATCATCTCTGATTGCCCACATCACGATTTGATTGGTCTCCGGAATGTTTTCTTCGCGTAGCAACAAGCGTCCATACTCACGATGCTTTTTTTCTATTTTTCCTAACAAGTACTCAATAATTTCTCTTTCCAGTTTTTCATCCAGCATTTTGTTACTCGCCAGTCATTCTATTTTTTTATCCGTTAAATACATAACTACCATCGTTTTATTGTTGAACGGGCATTTATTAAGACAAATGGCTCATTTACAATTGAAATCTTCATGTATTCTACTTATGAACTATTTAAAAAGATTTTTTAACCTAGAATCTAATAAGGAATATAGAAACATTTGTATTAATTGAGGCCGGAACTGATGCCCCAAGAAATCTTGATCTATGAAGATAAATGCAAAAAATGTCGCTTCCTTTCAAATTTAGTTGCCTTATTAGATATCAGAAAACGAATTAGAAGAATCCCGATACGTTCTAAAGAAGCTGCCAAAATTTTAAGCCAATTTTATGAGCATCCACCCTATAATTTTCATTTTATTGATGCCACCGAAACTTATTGCTTCACGGGCATTAAAGCCATTCCCATGCTGATAAAAAGTGTATTATTAAGCTTGTTCTGGCCATTCACACCTAAAGAAAAAAGAAATAAATAAAGAAATCTTATACAGGCACATAGTAGTTCATGATTGGAAATTACAATTGTTTACCCCAGAAAACGCGTGGTCGTGCATGTGAATTGACATAATAGGTTTTTCATTTTTTAATTTGGATTTTTAATTCTTCCAGCTGTTCTTGTGAGACTTCACTCGGTGCACCGACGACCAACAACTGGGCTTTTTTGTTTTTTGGAAAGGCAATGACATCTCGAATGGATTCAGCGTTGGTTAGTATCATGACCAACCGATCAAGACCTAACGCAATGCCACCATGCGGTGGTGGACCATATTTAAACGCTTCTAATAAAAAGCCAAATTTTTCTTGTGCTTCAGTTTCAGATAACTCAAGAGCCTTAAATACACGTTTCTGGATTTCAGCATCATGTATACGAATGCTTCCGCCACCAAGCTCAAAACCATTGAGAACCAAATCGTAGGCGTACGCTCGTACTTTTTCCGGTGCCGATTCTAATAACTCTAAATCATCATGATGTGGCATGGTAAAAGGATGATGCTTGGCAACCCATTTTCCCTCGGTTTCACTATATTCTAAAAGTGGAAAGTCCACCACCCAGTAAAGGTAATAAGAATCTGGAGGTGCTAATTCCAATAATCTTCCAGCAAACGACCTAATTTCACCGAGTGTCTCTGTTGCGATGTTATGTTCACCGCTTGCCACTACGACCAACTCATCTTCCGCTAAATTTTCTAAAAGCGTTGGTAAAGTCTCTTTTATTGTAGCAGACTCATTGGTTTGATACAATATGTAATTATTCTTGGTTTCATGACTTTTTTGCACAAGAGTTACACTGCACTGCCATTGGACAGACTTTACTTCATCTATAAAGCGTTTTAGTCGTTCTTCAAAGGGACGATTGCTCTGTCCGTTCTCTAAATCTTTCTTCTTAATGTAAAAATAACGTATACTTTTTTGATTGGAATTATTTGCATTATATGTATGAATTTTTAAGTCGTAACGAAGGTCAGCTTTATCTGAACCGTAATTTTCCATTATGTCAGCATACGTTCTTCGTTCCAATGGTATTTTAATTTCTTTACCTAAGACGTGCTTGAATACTTCTTTAATCATTCCCTCAGTTACTGCCAAGATCTCCTCCTGTGTGACAAAAGACATCTCTAAATCGATTTGGGTAAATTCCGGTTGACGATCGGCTCGCAAATCTTCGTCACGCAAACAACGAGCAATTTGAAAATATTTCTCAATGCCACCAACCATAAGTAATTGTTTAAACAGTTGTGGCGATTGTGGTAAAGCATAAAACTTTCCGGGAAAGATTCGGCTCGGAACTAAATAATCACGCGCGCCTTCGGGAGTACTTTTAGCTAACAAGGGTGTCTCTACTTCTATGAACCCAATGCTGGAGAGATAATCTCGAATTACTTTTGTAATTTGATGTCGGACTTTAAGGCGCCAAAAATTCTCTGGTCTTCGTAAATCCAAATAACGATACTTCAGACGAAGTTCGTCACTGACGTTTGGATCTTCTAAAAGAAAAGGAAGACGTTCAGCCTTTGAAAGGATCTCAATTTTTTCTACCACAACTTCTATTTCCCCAGTTTTCAAATTAGGATTAGGACTTTTCCGTTTCTGAACCACGCCTTCAACTGAAATACAACTCTCTAAGCTACAATTTTTGAGGCTAGCTTTCAACTCTGGATTCTTTTTAGGAAACATAATTAGCTGAACCAGACCTTCGCGATCCCGAAGATCAATAAAGGCGATTTTCCCCTTATCTCTGATATTATGAACCCATCCAGCTAATTTGACCTTTTTACCGACATCGTCACTTGTTAAGTCACCACAATACGCTGTCCTATATTTACCCGTCATTTTACAGTCCCTATTACGATTAACTTATGAAAAATCACACTATACACTAAATTCTTTGCGTTATTTTAGCATACCTACTTGCCGCATTCCCTTTAATAACATGTATTCTTAAACTGCCAATCTTTAAACAATGTTCCGACCATATGAGCAATTCGCAATGCTTCGGGGAAATATCCCGTTTTTTGACAGACTCGTATGATTTTTAACGCGGTTTGGGGATCAATTCCAGAACAGTGATACCAAAAAGTCTTTTCCGCATTTAAAGGTATTGGTCGCGCCGTTTTTTCAACTATTTTCCATCGTTCTTGTCCATCAGGAAAATGTGTTAACAATGCACGTTTAATGCTCTCATAATCTGGATAATGATCCAAAATCGTAATAACTGGAATGGAAAGTTCTTTTGAAAGATATTCTGCATCTAATATTCCAAATCCCGCAAAAGTGATACCATGTGTAAATATAGCACGAATTTGCTTAATATGTTTTGAGAACTGAAGCATTTTTAATAATTGTTCTGTTAAGTGAGCCGTATCAACTTGCACAACAGTATGGAGAAAGCCTTCGATATGCGAAGCCCCTTTCATAACACATCCGATTATAGGAACACAATCACGTGTTCGTGGCGTAAAAATTCCATCGTCAATCCCGATAACTGGTAATAACGATTTCACAGTTCGAAATTTCATTGGCAATCCCACAAATCTACATAGTTAAATATGCTTCAAGAACTCTCATTTTGCTCCGACTTTATATTTTCATTTCAGAGAAATAACATATTATTTAAAAATATGTCATAACATAGGTATTTATGAGATTAATTGGGGATGTTGATGACCATGCCTCTAAAAAATCCATTTGATAATACATTTAATTCACATTCACATTCCAACTTATTTTCTGCGATTTATATCCCTTTTTCGGAATATGGCGGATTAATTAAAGGAAAACAATCCTTTTTATTAGTATATACGACTTTTTTTGCCTATTTAATTAGTGCCTGGCCAACTATTGAGTTTGTTACTCTTATCATCCTTATTATCGGTTTATTTTTAGCTGTTTCGGGAACCACAATGATAAATATGTATTTGGATAAAGACATTGATGCTATAATGGAAAGAACACAACATCGACCAATACCAGCAGGAAAAGTAAATGCTACCGCCGTTCTCTTACATGGACTAATCTTTACCATTGTCGGCATTCTTATCTGTGGCATGTTCGTAAACACGCTAACAATGATTGTTGTATTTTTAGGCTTCTTTTTTGACGTTTTCATTTACACTTTATGGTTGAAACGAAGAACACGTTTTTCTATTATCTTTGGCGGTATTGCAGGTGGGTTACCGGCAGTAGCAGGTCGTACTGCTGCTATTAATGCTGTTGACCCTATTGCCTTGTTATTTCTACTCTTTGTTTTAAGTTGGATTCCTCTGCATATTCTTACACTTGCTCTTCTCCCCAAAACAAAAAAAGGGTATCTTAAAGCCCAAGTACCCATGTGGCCTGTCGTGGCGAGTGAAGAACAAACCATTTTTGTAATCACGCTTTCAGCATTAATAAATGCCATTTCTATACTTTTAACGGCAATATTACTCAACGTAAACCTCATCGTACTGGTAATTGTTATCCTTTCAACTCTAACCGCCATTTTTCTGAGTATTTCAAACTTCATCCATCCATCACAAAAAACTACGTTCCGACTCTTCAAATTTGCCTCAATTTATATGGCACTATCGTTTTTCCTTCTTTTCGTCGGAATTTTATTTTAGATTTTTCTCTAAAAAATTACTTTTTTTTCTAAACTCAAAAAACGCAACAAATTCAAATTACTTGCTTTGCTCTTTTTTACAACAAATAAATTGAGTTTTCTCTAAATTACATATTCTAACACTATAGCGGCGAGATCAATCATAAGAAAACTTTGAAAAATATAACATGTTTCTTTGTGAAAAAACAAAAGAACATCTCTTAATTATTTATTTAAAATTCAGACAGATGTAAAAAAAATTAAATTAAG
>WAPZ01000136.1 GCA_015520535.1 Candidatus Heimdallarchaeota archaeon | reverse complement strand
GACGGTGACCGAAGACAAATTGGCCCGATCAGAGAAGCAATGGACAAAGCCCTACCGCATGGTCATTCGCTCCTGGACGAACAAACGGGAACATCTGTGCCCGTTTGTCGTTGTTGCCTTTTATATCCTAAAGGGGATTTACACCACCAATACCCTTGCTTACAACGGGTGATCAAAGCCAAAAGCAAGTTTCCATCGGTTACAACTCTGTAAACCCTCCTTTACCTGTCGTATATGGATATCTCGAAACAACAAAGGAAGACGGCCAATCGGGATTGAATCCCGATTGTAGTCCAACTGGAAATCCATTTTGAAGGAAGACTGAATTGGGGTTTTAATTTAAATGGGTATTTACATAAAAATGAAACAGTCTCCTATAGTGTTTAAGGATCAAGCAAGATCTGGATGTTCAGACTCCTCATTTCTAAACTCCAAACCTTTCCAATGTACCAAAAGCATTGCATTTGGGGCAAATATCTTCTTTTGCATCAAACACTGCCCCACAATCTTTACATCTATATTTTTGCGCCTTTACTTCTTTAGTCTGGTCAATAACTTCGCCAATTTTTACCTCTTTACCGATTTTTTCCTTAAGATCCGCTTTAGATTCACTGGATTCGAAATTAAACTTGATTAAAAAAGGTTCTTTGCCCAAGTAAAGAATATCACCATCATTTAACTCTTGCCTTGTATTCGCCTTACAATCAATTCTGGAAATCCCGAGAAAAGTGCCATTTGTAGAATTAAGATCAGTCACTACAAACTTATTATCAATAAATTCAATTTCACAATGAACCCTGCTAATATATTTCACTTTCCCCAATACCTCATGACCTTGACTTTCTCTGCCTAAAATAATTTTATCTTTTTTTGGAATATATATTTCCTCCCCGGTTTTCTGATAAATTAGGGTTATCCCTTTTAAAAGTTGTTGATTTTCTTTAGTTGTACTTTCATCCTGTGTAGTAGGAATCATTTCGATTTCCAAACATTCTTCACGTGGACATCTGCAATTAGGGTTTGTACAACGTTCTGGAATAGTATCTAGAATTATTTCCTCATCACATTCTTTACAATGGATGCGGTACATTATAGAAACCTCATTTTAATTCCGACTTTCTCAAGTTCTTTTGTAATATTTTCTAAATCAGTACTTTTGGGAATTCCGGTCATAAATACTTGTTTTTCCTTTGAGATATACAAAGACCATTTTGAGGAACTAAACAATTCATCTTGTAAGATGGGTTGACCGTCTATGAACCGATAGAGGTTTTGATTTGTAGAACCTCTGGCATTCTGATTATCGTGTTTTTCCTGCATGTAGCGACCATCTAATAAATAGTCCAGGTACCGCATGAAGAGCCTGTCGGGATACATTTCTATTAATTCCTTTAAAGTAAAACCGGAAAAAACATAGATATTCAGTTTGGTCTTTTTTTTAATAAAGGCACTAAATGCAATAAGCGCCTCATACTGTTCAAAAGGCTCTCCACCGGTAATGGTAATACCATCAAAACAATCCTGAACCTCAGCAATTTGGTTGACTAAATAGGCAATATTCACATTTTTGCCATTTCTTTTTGTCCATAAGGTTTGGCTAATGCAACCTTTACAACCCAGCGAACATCCTTGAACCCATATACCAATACGCACTCCAGGTCCAAGATTATAAACAGGATATTGAATCCGGTTTAATCGCCAATACATTGAAATTTTACCTGGTTATTGTCTGACTCATCAATGTAGACTTTAAATCTTAAATTTTCTGAAAGTCCTTGTTCATACATAAACCTTGTTATCCCGTTCTTAATGTAAGTCTCGATGCGATTAATAATCCCACGTCCTCCCATAAATAAATTATCTTTTATATAATATTTGCGGAATAATTCGATAAATTCTTCATCAAATTCAAACTGACAGTTTTTTTGTTTCAATAAATTGGCCTGAATTGTTTTAAGGTTTTTGAGCAAAATTAGTTTATCCACATCTGGGCGTATAAAGTCAAATACGACAAAATTGTCTCCGAAACGGTTCAGAATTTCAGGGCGGTTGAGTTCTGCCGTAAAAAATTGTTTGATTTCATTGTGGATTTTCTCTTTGATATCCTCGTAGCTATCCTTCTCCGGGTCTATATTCGGTATTCTTCTTCCAAATTCGTCCTTTTTAAATACGCCCACATTGCTGGTAAATATGATTAATGACTCTGAAAAGTAAACTGTTTCCCCCTTACCGTCAGTTAATCTGCCATCATCCAAAATTTGAAGAAATTTATCAAATACCACCGGGTGCGCCTTTTCGATTTCATCAAACAAAATGATTGAAAATGGTTTAGCCTTAACCTTGGATGTAAGTTGTCCGCCTTCTTCATATCCCACATATCCAGGTGGTGAACCGATTAGCTTAACATCTGAATTGCTATCATTATACTCACTCATATCAAATCTCAATATGGCATCTTCGTCACTATAAATTAACTCTGCTAATGATTTTGCCAATTCTGTCTTTCCCACGCCAGTGGGTCCAGCAAAAAATAACACGCCCTTAGGTTTATTTTTGGGCTTAACCTGATCAATAGAATGTAAACCCAATTTGGCGCGCCGGATTATCTCCACACACTTTTGAATAGCAGGGTCTTGCCCTAGAACACGTTTTTTAAGCTCTGCTTCCGCATTATCTATCTTCGATTTTTCCAGTTTTTCCCAAAAATTTTCCCTGGTGCCATATTTGAAGAGGTCAATGATTTGTCGGATATTATTGACATGAATCCTCTCCTGCTGAGATATGGTGATCAAGTTCTCTAATTCTTGATTGGCTAAACCATCGGTCAAATCGGAGAACACACTCATTATTTCTTGCATATTGATAGGTTCATTTTCTTGATAAAAGCGCTGGTGTTGCCCTTTAAAGAAGCGAATACGTTCCTCCTTGTTGGGTTTTTGTACCTCAATGCCCTTGGTTAAAGGATTGTCCAATAACACCCAGCTTGGAATGTCGTTTAACTTGTCACAAATAAAAATAAGAATATTGCGCATTCCATTTTTCTCAGGAAAAACACTCGCATCTTGTGCTGCTTTTACAAGTGTTAAGAAGTAACGGCGCTCTTCATCTTCCAGTGTGTTGGGGTTTGAAGAAAAGCGTGAGGCATAGTTAATGATACCGGCGGAGAGCTTTTGGGTATTTGACACCAGGTAACGGAAAAGGCTTAACGTATCACTCAGGTTTTTTTCTATACCCTCGATCTTTTTAGACGCAAAATAGGACCGGGCACTCGTATCATTATTGGTGAGAAACTGAAGCAATGTTTCTCGATTGATTTGTGCATCAGAAGACTCTACTTCCAGACCATCAATAATATCATAATATGCAATGATCTCAAATCCTTCGTTTTTCAAATAAAATTTCAACAACTCTTGAATACGGGGAAATTTGGGCCAGCGTAAATCATCCTCTTCCTCCACCTGCTGATAATTTATGGGAAAGTAGTAGCAATCGTACACATTTCCATAAAGAAAAAACAGCGATTTCAAGGCTTGAAATCGTCTAAATTCTTGCATCCATTTTGGAAATAATGTTTTGGGATCAATTGCCATCTGTTATCCTCTACTTTTTCAGATATTTCTTTTTGGCAGCTTCTTTCTTGGCTGCTTTGGGTTTAACAGTCTTGATTTTCGAGCG
>WAPZ01000135.1 GCA_015520535.1 Candidatus Heimdallarchaeota archaeon | reverse complement strand
TCCGTGGTATTTTGAAGTTCTTTTATGACGTCTTCCAGTGTCAAATTGCTATATGGTGGCATTTTAATCACCAATCATGATGTTTCGCCGTGCTTGCTACTACACGTGTGTTTATCTAGTTTTGATTGCAAAGTGGATTTCTTTTCATGTTATACGTCTAACAAAAATATTAATAAGATTTTTTGCAGAGGCATGTTTGATTGAAAATGAACTATATTCAATTAGGTGACAAAAAAATGCCCAATGATGTGGAAGAAATAATTAGAAAAAGAAGAGCTATCAGAAAATTCAAACCCGATCCTATTCCAGATGAAATTTTGTGCCGAATATTAGAAGCGGGACGTCTTGCTCCATCATCTAAAAATTCACAACCATGGCACTTTATTGTAATAAAAAACAAAAAAACCTTACAAGAATTGGCAAAAACAACGTATACGGGAAGTTTTTTGCCCGACGCTCCTGTGGCAATTGCTGTTGTCTTAGAAAATGCCAAATTGGAAACCGACGCCGCACGCGCGATTCAAAATATGGTACTTGTTGCTTGGAAATATGGCATTGGAACATGTTGGATAACGAATTTCTGGGATAAAGCCAAACAAATTCTTGGTGTTCCGATGACGGGAAACTACAAACTGATCACGGTCTTGCCATTTGGGTTTATTCCCGAGGACGAAAAGCCTAAGGGAAAAAAGAAAAGGAAAAAACTGGAAGAAATTGCCCACTCAGAATATTTTGGCAATCCATTGTCATTTAAATGCTAAAGATTCGGCGTTTGAAGTAATATTTGCTTTATTTGTTCTGTATCCGTCTGATAATCGACCAATCTTTTGTTTAAATATTCTTCATATCCAAGCAAATCTAAAAGACCATGACCAGAAAGATTAAAAAGAATTGTGGGTGCTTCTGTTGTTGCATCTTCCTTAAATCTCCTTGCATGACGTATAGCCGAAGTTACTGCGTGTGCTGATTCCGGTGCCGGGATAATTCCTTCAGTTTTTGCAAATAAATGTGCAGCCTCAAAAATTTCTTTTTGTGAATATGCTTCCGCTGTAATTACTTGATGTTCGAGAAGATGACTAACTGTTGGCGCAGCGCCGTGATAACGCAAGCCACCGGCATGTACGGGTGCTGGAACGTATTTGTGTCCAATTGTATACATTCGGATGAGTGGTGTCATGCCAGCTGAATCGCCAAAATCATATCTTACTTGTCCTTTTGTGAGTTTCGGTGCTGCTGTTGACTCGACTGCAATGACTTTAAGATTTTCATTTTTTCCTCGTAATTTTTCCATTAAAAAGGGGTAACTAATTCCGGCAAAGTTTGAACCGCCGCCTAAACATCCAATTATGATGTCGGGTTGCGTGTCTACCAATTCTAATTGTTTTTTTGCTTCTATGCCTATAATAGTTTGATGTAAAAGCACATGGTTAAGGACAGAGCCAAGAGAATATTTTGTGTTTTTTTGTGTCATTACACGTTCAATGGCTTCTGAAATAGCAATACCTAAAGAGCCGGGATGATCGGGTTCTGTGCTAAGAATTTGTTTTCCAAAATTTGTAATAGTACTTGGGCTAGGATGAACTTCTGCACCGTACAATTGCATAATTGTTCGTCGATAGGGTTTTTGGTCGTATGAAACACGTACCATGAATACTTCGACTGCAAGATCAAAAAATGTTCCCGCATAGGCGAGTGCGGTTCCCCACTGACCCGCACCAGTTTCAGTAACTAGTTTTTCCACACCTTCTTTGGCATTATAATATGCTTGGGCGATGGCAGTATTGGGCTTGTGAGAGCCTGGTGGTGAAACTCCTTCAAATTTGTAAAAAATCTTGGCTGATGTTTTTAATGCCTTCTCAAGTCGTGTGGCTCTAAAAATGGGTGTTGGACGATATTTTGCATAAATGTCAAGTACTTCATCTGGTATTGGAATAAAACGTTCAGTAGATACTTCTTGTCGAATTAATTCTTTAGCAAACAGTGGTTCTAGATCTTGTGGTCTGATGGGCTCTTTTGTTGCTGGATGAAGTGGCGGTGCCATAGGTTTGGGCAATCTATCGAAATCAGCTAATATATTATAATATTTTTTCGGGAGCTCCAGTAGTTCCGCAAGTTCACCTCACCGTGTGCTTCGCGCATATTTAAGGAGCAAGAAGCAGACCACGTAAAGTTAAAGGTGCGGTAGGGGTACGGTGATCTGATACCGCGTGATAGCAATGGTGCCCCTTTTTTTCTTCTTTTTCCGACGGATAGTCGGATTACGTTCGGCAAGGCGTAAATTCCAGAGCACCCAGGCGGCATACCAGAGCAAGGCCAGGCCCATGAGTCCGACGCGAAGGGCAAATTTTCGGGAGCATGTGGGCGGTAACACTTGTTTAACCAGGCGAAACTTGGTTTCAATGCCCCAACGCTTCCCATACAGTTTGACCACGGTTTTTGGCGCCAAGGGAAGGTTGGTAACAAAGGCCACCCAAGGGAAGTGCTGGCGAGCACATTGCGCCGGTACTTGTCGACACCGGCGATGTCGCACGATCACCACGAAAAAACCTGCCGGTACCCGGCTGGTCTCCGGAAGCGTGGCGCTTTTGAGTCCATTTTTCAGTTGCTTCTTTTTCGTGTGGCGTACCAGTTGTTCAATACCGCGTTTGACATCGGGCGTTAAAGGTAACGGTGCAATGACGTGATAACCGTGGTCTGCCAGTTGTTGCAGACGTTCGCGGGACAAAAAGCCACGATAGAAAAGCACCACATCAATGGGTCGAAGGCTTTGCAGATAGGCCAGTGTTTCTAGGATATAGTCGGTGAGGAGAGCGTAATCGAGTTGGGTGAC
>WAPZ01000134.1 GCA_015520535.1 Candidatus Heimdallarchaeota archaeon | reverse complement strand
GTGTGACTACCGTGCCCGCGCCAATCGGCGTCAGCGCGGCTGGTTCCACTGCCAAAAATGCAACTTCCAACTGAATGCCGATGTCAATGCGGCACGCAATATCTTATGGCGCGTAATCCCGACTTCTGGGCGCAACATGCGCCAGAATGGGGATAGTGGGCTGGGCTACCCGTGGCGCGTGTCCGTGTGGAAAGACTTCCGACCAGAAAGCCTTTCATTAAACACACGGGTACATGCCTAAACCTCCGTCTCCGAAATTCCCATGGAATTTTGGAAAAGCCTAAAAGAAGAAAATGAATTGTATAAATGAAGTGAAAATTTGATTTAGTTTGAGTTGTTATGTAATGGAGGCAAAAAGTAATGATGAGCACCGATATAGCAAGTCGAAATTACTTAAAAGAGTTGATACCGTTAGTAGACAAGTATGTTGCTGTAGAAACCAAGACTGATGAGACTTTTTTTGGAATACTTAAAGGAATTCACCCAGAAACGATGATGATAGTATTAAAGGATGCAAAGCGCAAAAGTGATGGGCGTCAATTCCCGCGTGTAATAATTCATGGAAATACAATTGCGATAATTTATTTAGAGGAAGAACCGTTCGATTTGGAAGGATTGAAAGCTGAATTGGAAAAAGCCTTTCCCCAGCCGGGTTCAATAAAGTATTATCCAGAAGCAGAAACAATCACTATCTTAGATCGCGTCAAGGTTACCGAACAAGGAGTGGAAGGCACAGGCTTAATTGCCGACCGTGTGCGTCAAATTTGGCAACGATACGTTGAAGAAATCAAAAAGAAAAAAGAAAGGGAAAAAAAGGTTTAAATTCAAAATTAAACGGTCGGAGGCGCATACATGCAATTTAAGGGATTAATTTCCAAGTCAGAAATGGATGAGGACACAAATCGAATAATGCATTGGTTTCGCGATAACGAAAAAAAAGTAGAATGTTTTATTGATATTCCGATGGAAATCGTTCCTGATGCTGCAGAAATGAAGGAAATTAGCGTTGAATTAATAGAAGTTCCCGGGTCCACATTGCGAACAAAAGGCGATTTAGAGTTGAAAGATCTTTCCTACGAAGGAGCAAAGATTGTCTTTAATGCCATCCTATATGAGATTTATCGCAAAAATGTCGGCAGTACTACTCAGTATCGTGCCGAATTTTCTGCTGGCGGTTTCATATTTCGTATCATTGCTGAAAGTGAAGGTTATCCAGAACTTTTCAAAAAGCTAAGACAAGGGCAATATTATAAAATCATTGTTCGTTGACCAGATCAAAATCATTAAAAGCGGCGGTTCTATAGTGAACCTTTATTTCTATCTGGTATAAATAATGATGCTGCATGATAAATTCGCTAAATTATTTTTTATTTTTTGCTTTTCTCGCTAAATTCTAAGAATTTCCGGATATAAAAGGAATATTGTTCAAGATATGATTTTATCGTGTTTTTAATGCGTTTTTTGATGGTTAAATGCTTCCATTAGCGTGTTTTTAAACAGTTGGAGAACTAAATCTCTTTGTCCTTCAAAGAACTTTAGTGTTCCGACAGACTCGTGACCGCCTCCTGTAATTCCTGTTTCCGGATGTTGAGTAACGATCTCTTTAATAACCTTTGGAAAGTTGATAATCAAATTATGAGATCGAAATATGATGAAGTCTGGGCCAATGCCAAGAGTGACGAAGGTGTTATGCGTTTTTTTATGCGTAGTGAGCATGTGGTCATGAATGGCACCCGTTAACTTTCCCGGTGGGGGGAATGTAAAGCGATGAGAAAATTTTTCAACGTCAATTTGAGTAATAAGAAAGCCATCAGCAGGAGTTTCCGTTGTAATGTTCAGCAAACATGCTTTAAAGGTTGAATCAAACATATCCTTGGCTAATGGATATAACTGTTCTACCAATTCACGTTGTCGTTGTTTATTCCCACTTGTGCCAAATAGGTCATCTAAAACGTGACTGGGGTCTGAGAATTTAGAATTATAAAGGACGTAGTCAGCCACCATAATGATTTTTTGAATGAATTCTTTATCATATCCGAGTTTTTCAGCTAATTTGAGGTATTTTTCGATTTCTTCGCCTTCGACACGGTCGGCAACGCCGGCTATTGCAGCTAGTGGTATTAATTTCTCGTCTAAAGCGGGGTCGGGGTTAATCATTCTCGCTAATTCGACCGCAAGCATTCCGCCGGATATTTTATAGCTGTTTTCTACATAATAGGGGTTTATGTGAGCGTATGTGAATTGTTTGACCAGTGGATTAGTCACATGATGATCTACAATGATGGTTTCGATGTTATATGTTGTAATAAGGCGATAAGCCATTTCGCTTTCTTCAGTGGATCCAAAGTCTGTAACTATAATGAGTGGCAATTTGTCACCAAATTTTTCTTGATCGTCCAGAGCAAAAATCACGTCGCGGAGTACGTCAACAAAGTCGTAGAATGGGGATCGTTGTGGGACTTTTTTGACTAAATATTGCATTTCGTCTCGATCTTTTTCCATTGTGATTAGTTGTTGTTTAATTGCTGTATAGAGTGCTTGGCCGGCACATGCGCCATCAACACATGGATGATGGTATTTAATGAGGATGTTTTGATCCGTTAAAATGGCTTTTCGGATTCGTTGTGCGGCTTTGACCATTTCACCGCGTATTTTTTGATAGATAGAAGAGCGGATTAGAAATTTAAAGTCTTTAGAAACCTCAGATTGTTTATCAATTAATGCTTGGATGTTCTTTTTCACAGTTTCTGCTTCTGTCGGGCTGACCAGTTCCATGTCATAAATTTCGAGTTGTGGTTTTCCCTTATGAGAAGAAAGATAGCCAATGATATCTACCACATCATCTTCATTACAATTGGGAAAGGCTCTTTTTCCGGGTTCATCGAATCCTGCACCTTCGATTATTTTTCCTGAGGAATCAATTAATGTGAAGGACGTAGGTCCTGCGGTCTGTTTTATATCTAGAATTAGTGCACGAATTTTAATGGTTGTTGATGCGTCGGGTGTTTCTTTAAGTAATCGTTCAATAGTATAGGTTTCGACGTTCCCATGGACTTTTTTTATTTTAAAATCCTTGATATGAACAAGAACAGCTTCCCAATGACCGCGTGAATCTTTACCAATTATTCTAACTGGTATTTCATCGCCAATCTTGAAATTCTTTGATCGAGGTAAGTTTTTCGTTTTTATTTCAGCTTTGACGTCACAACCTAAATCTAATTGCAGTCCAAATTTGTTTTTTCCTTCAATTCTTGATAATACTGCTTTTTTTTGTTTTAAAATAGTTTCATCGAGCGGGTAAACCAGTTTATAAACCGTGGGATTTTTAACACAGTTGTCACATAACTGAGATTTTTGGTTTTCAATCTCTGTCCCGCATAATTCACAGTATGAAATAAAGCCCGTACCTTTACATGCTGGGCAAGGAGTTTCCTCTTGGAGTTTT
This sequence comes from Candidatus Heimdallarchaeota archaeon, assembly GCA_015520535.1. Lineage (GTDB taxonomy): Archaea > Asgardarchaeota > Heimdallarchaeia > Hodarchaeales > S146-22 > S146-22. The sequence continues at coordinate 3,278 of WAPZ01000134.1, read as the reverse complement.
CCTTCGCCCTTACATGTAGGACATGGTGGTCCACGCTTTCCCGTGCCTAAGGAAATTTTGGTAGATCCTAGTCCTTTGCATGTGGGACACGTTTTGCTTAAAACGAGTTTTTTTTTCCCTTTACAGAAATCACAGATTACTTTCATTTGTGTTCACTCCATTCTAAAAAGTCAATAAGTTGATCAAGAGAACTTACAATTAGATTAGGTTGGACTTGCCGAATAACATTTAGGGGAACGATTTTTGTTTTTAAAGCAACTGTTTTTAGACCAAGTGCCTTTCCCGCTAAAACGTCACCGGGTAAATCTCCGACTATGACGGCTTCTTGTGGTAAAATATTATATTTTTGTAACACGTTCATGAATGAAGCCTTTTTACTGTGTTTGATGTTCTTTTTTGTGATTATCAGATCAAAGTAGGAGTAAAAGTCATTTTTGCGTAAAAAGGTGGTAATAACGTTTTCACCACTCATACTGATAAGAACAATTTTGTATTTTTTTTGCTTAAGGTATTCTAATAGTTTTTTACTGCCTTTATTGGGAAGAATGTTAACGTTATGGCGTTGATAACGTTTAATACGGATTAAGCTTTTAATGCCGATAAATGGTGTTAAAAATAAGGAATTCGTTACTGTGTAAGAGATTTTAAAAGGCATGAGAATAAGGAGATTTTTAATATTTTTTATTTTAAATGAAATATGGTTGGAAAAAAACTTAATACTGTGGTATTCAATTTCTTTGGCAGAAACGCGATACCCAAATTCCCTTAATGAGGTTTTCAAGCAACTGTAGAAAAACGGCATTGTATAAGCCAAGGTTCCATCGAAATCAAAAATTACAAGTTTTATTGTCAAATTGCGCACCTAAGCGGTGTAATCCTTCGAAAAAGTGAATGAAAAATTAAAAATAAAAAGATTTAATAACAAAATTGAGTTTTGCGTGGTTTTATGCTGCTGCGAGAATGAAGATGATCATAGCCGCAACGACGAAACCGAAGATGGCAATACCTTCAATAAGAGCAGCAAAAATGATAGTTCTTCCGAAAACTTCCGGTCTTTCTGATATGGCGCCAATTGCGGCAGATGCTGCATTACCAAGACCGATTCCAGCACCTAAGCCCGCCAGACCGATTGCAAGACCCGCACCTAAAGCCAGACCACCAGTATCCACTTGAGCTACTGCAGCGGAAATGGAGCTTCCGGCAAAGGCAGACGTTGTAAGATAAATAGCACTAACTAAGGCGATTATACCCATTATTAAAGCAAATTGTACAAAAAATAGTTTTTGCCAAGCCTTTAAACGCATTTTGTACCCTCGTAACCTTTTTGAATGAAAATTCAAGCGCATTTATTTCATTGGACAGTTTTATTTTTTTGTTTTTGTAGTTTTGCTTTAAATGATGTTGATGTACTCTCTGATAATGTCGGGAGAAAGTTGTCGCCATTTTCCTTGAATGATTACGCGAACGTTCTTTGCTTCATTGAGTAGCAAGGTTAAATAGTAAAAAATCAAGCCAACATGAAAGGCTCCCCCAATAATTAAAGTGTTACTGATTGCTAAAAAGTATTCTTCAATCATCTTGTCAATGGTTGATACAGAAAAAATTTGTTCAATTTTTTCACGGGCACGTACAGCGATTTCGCTATAATGAGTATCCGCCAACACATTAAAGAACTCAATGAGGTTAGTTGTAGATATAAGTGTATCGATTTTTGATTGAAGTTTAAAAAAGATGGGTATGATTTTAGTTTTAATTCGTTCATTTGGTATTTTCAGATATTTAGCACGTGCAATAAAACTAATGTTTAATAGATCAATTTCAGTGCCGAGGAATTGCTTTATATGTTTTAATTCAGGTGAACCCTTAAAAAGATCATGTGCGGTTTTCCATAGCCACGTAAAAAATGCTTTATCTAATTCTTGTTCAAAAAAGAGATAGTTGTCACGAATTTCATTTTCCGGAACATCTTGAAGGACTTTTGACAAGAGTTTAGAGACGATACGATTTGAGATCCGTTCTGGTAATATTTGAAGGTTTTCGACTTCTAAGAGAGAAAGCAATTCTTGATACTCATTTTCTGAAAATGCGATTAAATAAGTTTGAACGTCGTCGATATCGATTTTATGAATAATTGCACGAATGATTGTCTTTACAGAAGAGATATAATAGCGATTTAAATAATAATTTAAGAAAGTTTGAACTTTTTTAGGGAGTGATTGAAGAATTGGTTTCAGATACTCTATAATGAATTGGAAAAGGTAGCGTTCAAACATATAAGGAATCTTACTTTTATCTTCGATGCCTAGTACCATTGACGTAAGAGGTTCATAATAGGAGGCACTAAGTATTCTTAATGCATCTTCAAGAGAATTTGCACTTAATAATTGTTCATAATCCCCGACTGTGAGCATTTTTGATTTTCGTGCACGAATCTTTGCATAAGCATAACTATAATTCATGGCACCACTGAAGTTCATCATTTCAAGTTCCTCTTTCTAATTAAAGAATAAGTATGGTCATATTTTTCAATTAATCCTAAACATTGGGATTAAAAGTGCTTTTTGCTGAGTTCAAAAAAAATCGGAAAGCGCCTTTTGTTTGCGATTTTTTTCATCATTTTCCTTTTTTTCTTTTTCTTCAGTGTTTTTTTGCGTTTGTAATTGTTGTGTAATCTTTTTACTGGATGACGTATTATTAGTTGTTTCTTTTTTCTTTATATCTTCGGTCGATCTTGAAATTTTATCGTCAACCGTTTTTTTATAAGTTTGAAAGGCATCAAAGCTGAGATCTAAAGAAATGGGTTCCGTTATATCGGACGAGCTTTCATAAGGGAGATACTGAAGGCGTTCTAGTATTAATTTTTGGATTTTTTTTGTCTGTGTTGCATTTTGTGCCAAAAACTCTATTTCTTGCGTCCACTTGATTTTAAAACGATTAGTCCCAGGTTCTAAAATGAAAAATTCAAACCAAATTGACAAATCAGCCGCCATTTTTGGAGATTTTTTAAAAATTACGGACAAAGTCGGTATATAATATTCTAAGGCTTCGGCGGGTGAGACTTTACACTTTCGAGCCACTTTTATAGCCATGTTTTTCATTAATTCGCGTTTCTTTTTTGATTTACTTAGTTCTAATATATATGTTGGGAAAGTAATTTCTTTTTCGCCGGTTTTTCGTTGTTTTGCTGAAGAAACGTTTATTGTCAGTATTTGATAAAAATATGCTAATAAGCGCCAAAATTGCCTTTTATATATTCTATTATACAATTGATCCTGTCT
>WAPZ01000133.1 GCA_015520535.1 Candidatus Heimdallarchaeota archaeon | reverse complement strand
CAGTTCCCGAATTTTTATTAACATTTTTCCAGTGATCGCTATATATAATAGTTGCTGCATTAACACTTAGCAAAAAACGAAAAAAAGTGCACGAATCGCCAAATTTGGCGATGCAATTTCTTTTTTTTCTTTTAAAATTAAAAAAGCAAAAAGAGAGAAATAAATAGATTGATGATTTTATAAACCAATTATGCACCTAAGAAGGCTTTTCCGAGTTCAGGATCACTGAGTAGTTCTTTTCCGGTGCCTGTGCGCGCGACTTTTCCCATGACAAGAATGTAGGCCCGGTCACAAATTTCTAAGCTTTTTCTTGCGTTTTGTTCTACTAAAAGAATGGAAAGTTGTTCTTTTTCTTTTAGGGTTTTAATGATTTTTAAGATTTCAGTTACTAGGTTCGGAGCTAGTGCGGCGGTAGGTTCATCTAATAAGAGGAGTTGGGGGTCTGACATTAATGCTCGAGCCAATGCAAGCATTTGACGTTCTCCACCAGATAGTTTTTTTGCCTTTTGTTCTTGTCGTTCTTCCAAAATGGGGAATATTTCAAATACACGCGCTAAATTTCGTTCAAAGGCGTTTTCGTTCTTTAAAGCTCCCATTTCAAGGTTTTCCATTACCGTCATGTTAGGAAAAACGTTTTCTAATTGTGGCACATAGTTGATTCCAATCTCAATAAGTTTATCCGGGGGCAAATTCGTAATATTCACCCCATTATAACGGACTTCGCCGCTAAATGTGGGTATTAAACGTGCTATAGCTTTGATTAAAGTTGATTTTCCTGCGCCATTTGGACCAATGATTGTGACGAGTTCTCCCGGTTTTACTTCGAGGGAAACACCTTGTACGATAACTGCTTTTCCATATCCCGTTACTAAATTATGGACTTCCAGCATGTCTTCTTTCACATCCTTGTTTGCTTCTTATTGGCCTAGATAGGCCTCAATGACTTCTTGATTTTTAGTTATTTCTTCTGGAGTTCCTTCAGCTACAATTTCCCCTTTGTTCATGACATAAATATAGTCACAAAAATTTAATTGGACGTCCATGTTGTGTTCGATAATGACAAAGTGATGTTTTCCGCTTCGGTGGAGATTGGTGATTTTTTCGAATATTTTTTTGGCAAGTGTGGGATTGACACCCGCAACGGGTTCATCTAGTAGAATTAGTTTGCTTTCATGCATCAAAGCTCGGCCTAGTGCTACCAGTTTTTGTTGGCCACCGGAGATCTCGGCAGCTTTTGAATCCCACACATCCATTAAATTAAGAAAATCTAATATTTGGAAGGCTCTTTGATGAAGTTGCATTTCTTCGTCAATCCATTCCTTCTTAAATAACGCGTATCTAAATTTAGTTCCTTTTTGGAAGGGGAAGGATACTAACAGATTCTCTAACACTGTCATATTTTTGAACACGCGTGCTACTTGAAATGTTCTTCCTAGCCCTAATTGGGCACGTTGATGCGGTGGTAGTGTAGTTATTTCTTTTTGTTCTAAAGTAATTTTACCTTCTTTTCCTTTGTCTTGTTCTAAAATTCCGGAAAGCACATTAAATAGGGTTGATTTCCCCGAACCATTTGGTCCAATAATTCCGATAATTGGTCCTTTTTTTATAGCAATACTGGCTTCACGGAGAGCTTGAATTCCACCAAAGGATTTGGTTAAGCGTTCCCCTTCTAGTAGGGTTTTGTTATCTTTTGCGGTAATCGTATCTGAATTTTGCTTATTATGTTGGTTTCCGCCATCAAATGCATACGTTTCTACATTTTTACTTTTTTGTTCTAAGTAACGATTTAGTTGTTCGTATGGATTGATAGTAAGAATTATTCGCTCTTTTAGAATTCCTTCGGGTTTGAAAAGTAAAAATAAGATCATTAAAATACCAACAAAGATGACTCGAATGAGTAAGGGGTCTAATTCTTTAAAAAATGTGGCTAAGGAAACAAATTTAACCGAAGTCACATTTTTGAAGCGATCAAATGTCAGTGTTGGATAAAGTGGCGTTATGTTGAAAAGGAATGGTAGTACTGTTAGAATGAGGAGAAGTTTAAGGCTTTTTTCTATAAGGTCTAGGTACTGGGCGTTTTCAGTTCGTTTTTTTATTAAATCTGCACTTTTTCTTTTAGTCAGTATACGAACGTACATATAGGGTATCAAGAGGAGGATGAGAACTAAAATGAAACTGATGGAAACCGTGATTGTCCATTCAATGTTGAGTGGCAAATTAATGGTGGTATCTATGAGTTGCCAGTTTTTCAATGGTGGGACGATTACTTCGGCCAATCGTGGAAGAAGTGGCTCTGTTAGTGCTGATAAAAACGTTCCAATTTGAAGTTTGTAGGAAATGATTATCTGTTGAAGGCCGACAATTAAAAAGGCACCAATTAATGCGCCTCGATTGTTTGCTAGGCCGCCAACAATTAACATTGTCCAAACAAGGAAGGTAAATATAGGTAAAAAGAAATTTGGTGCGATTGCTGCTGATTGATAGGCATATAAGCCCCCTGCAAGGCCCGCAGCCATTGCGCCTACGGTCATTACTTGAACCTGTTGACGATAACTGTCAAATCCTAACGCATCGACAACCAGTGGATCTTCACGGATTGCTTTGTTTAGTCTTCCCAATGGTGAATTATAAAAACGTTCAAAAATAAAATATGTCACTATACAGATTATAGAAATGACAACAACGAAGTATAATGTACGTATATCTGCAAACTCTAATTGAAAAAGATCGGCAACACGGAACGTAAATGCAGCTTCATACCAGTTCGGAATTACCAACTTAAAGGTAAAGGTTTTGGGTACCCCGAGACCTATTAGTGTATCTCTGATTGTAGAAAAGAGGCTTTTTAACCAATCCGTTCCGACAAAAGATACCAATTCTTCGGCTATTTGATTTTTTGGTGCTAAACCTTTCGTTCCACCATAATAAATGGCTTGACTGGGTGGATAAACGAACCATTCTTCTTGCTGAAAAAATATTCGAATGATTTCTCCAATCGTGATAATTACAATGGCAAAGTAGTCTTCTCTTAATTTAAGTGTGGGTAGTGAAATTAAATATGCTGCTACAGCAGTTAAAAATACGCCAGCAGCTAAGGCAATTGTCCAGTGCCAATTCATTAGCGTTAGAATTGAGGTTGTGTACGCTCCAATTGCAATAAATCCTACTACACCAAAATTAACAATACCTGTTTGTCCTTCTTGAAAGTTTAATGAAATTGTTGCAATACCATAAATAAAGGCAAGTGACATGACAAATAACGAGGCACCCGGTGAGACTGTCCATAAAATCATTCCAATAAGGAATGTTGAGAGGATAAAAATGAAGAATTCTTTCCTTGCAAAGGTCATGCTTTGAGTTTTCACTTTATTCTTATTACTAGTCATATTGCTTTTAGTCGCCATTTTAAAATCACCTTAGCGGCTTCTATCGGTCTCCAGTTTCTTTTTCACCAAATAGACCTTGTGGTCTGATTAAAAGGACAACTATTAGTACAACGTATGAGAGTGCTAGCTTATACCCGCTACCAAAGGTCAGTGTTGCCGGAAGGGTATCTAATTTGAACCATGGAAGGACAAAACTGCTAATCCCAATCAGAAGCAATCCGACTAAAACGAGTAAAATATGGGTTATTTTTCTAATTCTTTCTATTTCGTTTTCTGATTTAACCATGTTGGTATAAATTAATATTGATGCGGCATGCGGCATCCATTTTTCTTCATTTCTAATTAGAAGGGAAATTAGGACGAAAACTGCAATAATAACTACAATAAAAAATACTTTTGACGTTAAAGAGCTTTCCACTGCAATTACTGGGATTGGAATCTCTAAATTCGTCTCAGCTAGCTGTTGAAGAAATCTTACACCAAAACTTTCAGTAAACCCTAAGATTAAACTTGCAAGAACAACTCCTTCAAACGATCCAATACCACCAAGAATTGCAACAGCAAAACCAGCTAGTAAGAGACGGAAGCCTAATTCCGGACTGATTAATGGTGAGCCGACAGGATAGGAAGCGTACATAACCCCACCGATACCAGCAAAACCGGCGGCTATAATCCAAAGCAATAAATAAATTTTTTCAGCCTTTATTCCCGAAATTTGGGCGAGATCGGGATTGTCTGCCACCGCACGCATTAATTTTCCTAATTTGCTCTTATATAAAATGATATTGAATGTCCACGCAGCAAATAAGCCAAAAAATATAATGAAAAGGCGTAGAATCGTGCTATTCAATTGTATTTTGACGAAATAAGGATTGATATTTAGCAAGTTTGCGGAAAAGGTTTGTCGGAGAATTTCTCTAAATGCAAGCCCAATGCCAAAGGAGGCAATCATCAGGGTGACCGGTGGTGCATTTTTTTTACGTAAAGGTTTAAACACAAGTTTATCAAAAATAAGACTTAAAATGGCAGTGAAAATAAAAGCCATTAAAGCCATGGTAAGAATAACCGGAATCCAGCTAAAAGAAGTCCCGATTACATTAAAGGACTGCCATAATCCTAGTTCTTCTCCCAAAAATGCCGTTAAAAAACCGATATACGCACCAAAAGTGATAAACTCAGCTTGTGCAAAGTTTGCAAATTTTAAGATTTTATACACAAGTGTGATTCCTAACGCAACCTGCAAATAGATCATTGCTGTAAAGAATGAATTGATTAGAATATCTCTAAATATCCAATAAAAAGGCTCGTTTTCGAGTAAGCTCCCAGAAAAGGTAAGATAGAACAAGTCATGAACAATTGCTACTATAGTAGTTATTCCCAACCCCCATAATATAGAATAACGTTTAATGAATATTTTTTCTGGATCTAAACCCCAAATT
>WAPZ01000132.1 GCA_015520535.1 Candidatus Heimdallarchaeota archaeon | reverse complement strand
TTTGTAAACATCGCTATAAGTATAAAACAAAACTTCGTGAACACATAATTAAAAAACATCCGGAGGAAGTTTCAAGTGTATTGTTTCAATGTCCACACTGCAATGCCCTATACATCACAGAAAAAGACCTCAGCAAACATGTGCGAACCCAACATCTTGTAAAACCCATTGTGGAAGACGGAGAAAAAACAATCTATTCATGTGTAATCTGTAACTATGCACATAAAAGTAAAGATATCGTTAACAGTCATGTTAAGCGTCATGGAGAAAAAAATTATAAATGTGATATATGTGATGCTCCTTTTAGCACGTCATCTGATCGTGCGAATCATAAAAGATTAGTACACTCAACCAATGAATATAGATGTGACTATCCAGAATGTCATTTTACAGATACACGTTATCAAAATCTCTATATCCACAAACGTAAAGTTCACTTCCCTAAATCATATTACTGTGAACTTTGCAATATTTCATTTGACTTGGCCCATGAATTAAGGAAACATAGGAAAAAAGAACACCCAACCGCATTCCAATATTCATGTGATAAATGCTCTTATAAAACTGATAATTTATTACGGTTAGAAAAGCATACCAAACAAATGCACTCCTCATTAAAACCATTTAAATGCAAAAAATGCGATTACACCGCACCAACAGAGAAACAACTTAAAACACACCAAATAAATGGACACAAAGAAAAGATACAATACTTCTGCCCATTTTGTTCTGACGCTAAAAGTTCACCTTCTAAATTACAAGAACATGTTTTAAGACATCACACTTTTGAAAAGCCTTTCAAATGCGAATGTGGGTTTGCGACCTATACTAGTTATCAGTTAAATGACCATAAAAAACGCAATGCTTGCAATTACAAATACAATGACGCTTATGAATGGGAGGATGTTTGTAAAAAAATAGCGAATATATTGCTAAACACCTCAAGTTGGTCATGGCAACCGCTTGTTTCTGTAGGCAAAGAACAAATTGCCTTTCCAGACATTGTTATTTATGAAAACACCGATAGAATTGTGATAGACCGGATCATTGAAGTAAAACGAACAGAATGGGCGGTCAAAGATAAGGATTTAGAAATATACCCATATTTAACGAATTCAGGTACCGTGATTTTTTGGTGTCTTCATGGCGATTCGAAAATTATAGAAAAAGACGACGGAAGAACTTTCATGTATAAAAACGCAGAAACTCTAATTTACGAGCTCGAATCAAAAGGCAATAACTCAAACAACGAAGTAATCACTACCTTAATTGAAAAAATTCGTTTGCTTCAGAATGGAATCTCTCCATCAAACCAGACAACGCTTTCTAATTTTTAACGTGAGGCTTGAAATTATAAAATAGACCGACACGAACGAGTTTTTCCCTATTGAAAGCTGACTGTGCACTAATGCTTGTACTTTCCATGCTGTAAATGTTGCAAAACCAAGAAAACGTAGTAGCGGAAGATGTTACTGAATAAGCACATGTCTTTCTGTTAAAACAAAAAAAAGAGAAAAAACTTGGAATAGGCTCCTTTCTAAGCACACATAATTTTTATAATTTACTCAACGCGTTTTCTAATGCTTCGATCGCATCATCGGCCGACTCTAAGCCCACAGAATATCGAATAAGTGTTTCTTTAATCCCAGCTTTTTCCTTCATTTCAGGAGACATCTGACCATGGGTCGTGAAATACGGTACTTTTTGGGGCAACCATTAATTATGATTGCCTATCCAGGTTGTATAATCACGACCCAAGTCAGTTACTTGAACACCGAAATTAAATAACAAAGAGAAGCGTTTTGCGGTATTAATGTCGCCTTTTAAGTTAAAAGACATCAGATAGCCGTAACCATTGGTTCCATCTTCGAATTTCATGAGTTTTTTGGCGATCTCATGTTGTGGATGTGAGGGAAGCCCGGGATAATTGACATGAGTGATTTTTTCGTGTTGTTCAAGAAATTGTGCAATTTTGAGCGCCCGTTCACATAATGCTTTTACTCGAATTTGCAAGCTATTTAAATTATCCCAGATAGCGGCAGCCGATGGCGGATGAAGGCAGGGACCCAAATTTCTAAAATGGCCGCCCTTTACTTTAACTGCGAAATTATCGGCTAAGTCGGGAACATTGGTCACAATGTGCTCTTTTGCTACGATAGCACCGCCGATGGCACGACCACTACTTCCCATCACTTTTGTTATGGAATGTACCACAATATCGGCTCCATGTTCCAAGGGTCTTAGCAAAGCCGGAGAGGCGAGTGTTGAATCGACAATTAATGGGACATTATGATCATGTGCTAATTTTGCAAGTTCTGGGAGATCAGCGACAAATAATGTTGGGTTTGAAGGAGATTCTACATAAAGGAACTTAGTTTTAGAAGTGATTTGTTCGTTCCATGCATCGATATCCCATGGGGACGTCACCCACCGTGCTTTCCATCCCATTTTGGGATAAGTGACATCAAATAATTGTTGGGTTCCACCATAAACGCGGTTTGAGGATACAAACTCGTCACCGACTTCTAAGAAAGGCATGGTACTCATAAAGACAGCTGCCATGCCGGAAGAGACACACAGTCCTTGTGTCAACTCCGGGATGGTCTTACCTTCCAGCGCAGCAATCTTCATGGCTAAATGATCTATAGTAGTATTATCAATACGTGAATAGATCTTGTTCGGATCATTAATTACCTCATAACTCAAATGTAATGCTGCATCAACCAATGATTCATATGGTGCACCAGTAGCAGTCGAAAAAATCGGTAAAGAAACGGACTTGAATTGTTTCATATCTTTAATTCCATATAATCCCCAAAGACTCACAGTATCGAAGTGTCTCTTTTTTGTTTCTCTTAACTGCTGCTCACGATAAGCCAACGTTTCTGCACTTTTCTTTCTAAAGTATTCTTCTTCTGTAGTTGCCGATTTAAGTTTTTCTATTTCTTGTTGCAACTCGGAAATTTTCTTTTTTAAGAAAGAGACTTCTAGTTGCATTTCTTGTTCGGACATGAATTTCACCTAATATTATAATTCTATTGGAATTATTCTAATTGGAATAATTCCTTACATTATTTAATATATTTCCCTTGCCTTTTAATTCATTTAAAAAAAGAAAATTTCCGAGTTGCAACAAGAAATAGAAAAACTTAAATCGGCAACTACAGAAGAAGAATACTTTAGAAAGAAAAGTGCAGAA
>WAPZ01000131.1 GCA_015520535.1 Candidatus Heimdallarchaeota archaeon | reverse complement strand
TTCATATTCAACAGCGCCGTCAGCAGCGCCAAAGGCGGCACCATCGGCAGCGCCAAAGGCGGCACCATCGGCAGCGCCAAAGGCGGCACCATCGGCAGCGCCAAAGGCGGCACCATCGGCAGCGTCATCAACTGCAACGAAAGCCGCATCGCAGGCAACATCAACGGCACCGCCGCAATATTCCTCAAGTGCAGCGGCAACTGCAAAAAGTACTACTACAGAGACGGCAGCAGCTAAAAGAACCGAGACTGTACCACAACACGTTCAAAAGGAAGTCATTGTGGAGCGACATGCACGTGACAAAAAAGTCCAGCGAGTTATTGACATTATTTCAAAAATGGATGATGTTCCAGGTCTTGTTCGTGAAATTGTAATCATAGACGATATCGTTTACTCTGTAATCAAAGAGTACCTTCCCTTATTTAAAAAAGAGGTTATTAAATTAGAGCCCATGGATGATCTACCTTCAGGCTCTTTCCCAGCAGTTGATTATTATACACGTCTTTATATTGAAAACGGTCGCGTTCTTTTTACCGAGCTCTTCAGAGAATCAACAACAGATGAACGTTCTGAATTAGTAGCTGATTTAAGGCGTTCTCTTAAGGACCTAACAAAGCTTCCGCTTTAGTTTGTAAAATTTCAATTTTTTATTCCTTACCCATCTTATCATTTTTTATACGACGAGTTGAAATACCATGGTAGGAAAACTGAGGTTTAAAGTAGTTATTATCGGTGACGCTGCTGTTGGCAAAACCTCTCTGCTACGGAAATTTGTAGAAGGGAAATTCCAGTTTACATACCTCCCAACTCTAGGTGTCGATATTACCACAAAATCTGTTGTTGTTGACGGAAAAGAGTGTAATTTATTGTGTGTAGACACAGCTGGACAGGAATATTTTGGGAGAATTCGGCCGGGCTATTATCGTGGGGCTAATGGCGCCATAGTAGTGTATGATATTACAAATCAAAAATCGTTTGAAAATATTCCTTTTTGGATCGATGAACTGCATAAAGAAGTGAAAGAGGACATTCCTCTTGTTTTAATTGGAAATAAAAGAGATTTAGAAGATATGAGAACCGTTCCAACAGAAAAAGGAAATGAATATGCAACTGAACACAATATGCTTTTTTGGGAATTAAGTGCGAAAGTTGACAACAAAGAGACCGTTGAAAAAGTATTTCATGATCTGACATTTAAAATGTTGCACCACAGTTAAAGTTAAAGTTGTAATAGCGGCTTCTTCAACTATATCATTTTTGTTTTTTAGATTTTTATTGCACGATGGATACAGACTGACCCCAAGATTTTTTGCCAGTATTCAATTCTTTTAAATCCAACATCTGCAAGGAGAGCCTTAATTTTTTCGGGATAATAAAAGGTATACATAGAATCTGCAAGATATTTGTAGGCTTTTTTATGGCCAAATATTCCAGCAATATTAGGAACAATCCGCGAAAAATAGAAATAATTCAAAAATTGGAGGAATTTTCTTCGAGCTTTGCTACTTTCCAAATTTATAAAAACGCCGTTCGGCTTTAAAACCCGATAAATCTCTTTTAATCCCATTTTTGGCTTGTGCAAATTTCTAAGTCCAAACGCCATAGTTATTATGTCAAATTCATCTTCTTTAAATGGTAGATTATAAATTGATCCTTGAACAAGGTTTATATTATTGTCTAACAAGTGTAAGACTTTTAACTTCTGCGAAGCGCGTACAAGCATTTGTTCTGAAATATCTAAGCCAAAATAGGTCATGTTGTTGCTACCTTTTCGTCGTAATTCGATTAGTAAATCACCCGTTCCGGTGGCCAAATCTAAAATTTTCCCGTGCCTTAGCTTTGTAATTCCTGAAATTTGTACTGCAAATGTACGTGCTCTTCTTATGGAACGAAAGGTCATTAAGTCATTCATAAGGTCATATATTGGACTAATATCATCAAACATTCTCTTAATACGCTGAGGATCCTTGTTAACTATCAATTCTGTCATAAAATCACTTCTTTCGTGTTCATTTACGTTTGACGTTTGTTTTCAAAAATGACCTTTTCGATGACATTTCCGCCACAAAATGTCTGAATTCGGTTTATCGCCTTTTTCAAGGCATATTCTAGGGTGTTTAATGAAATTTCGGGAACACCATCCACGGTAAGCATTAATGTAGTAGTTGATTCGGTCACTTTAGATCTATCAGAATCTCTATAAGGATAAATAGAGACAATTCCTTTATCATCAGATATTATAGGTAGATTCGAAGAAATATTCTTTTCCTTGTCCCAACCAATTCCTTTAAAGGTTTCATTCTCTTGACTTAGGCGAAAAACTAAAGTTCCTTCAATTTTATCAAAATCATAGGCACACATGGCGATCTTCGTCTCCACACTAGCTAAATTATAGGCATTTACTACAGGGTTGATGTTTGGAAGAACACCTCGTCTATACACGCGCCGAATAAGCGCTTCACTAGCTGGACGTATTTTTGTCGGATCTACTTTTACATATTTCCAATAAAATTGCCGATACGCTTGAATAATTGGATCATTCGTGAGATCATTCAACGAATATAGGTTCTTCAGCCGTGTTTGTAATTTCTGGACTTCTTGTTCCCATTTTTCATGATTATAGTTCGTAATATCAAAACTTTTAATGAGTACGCCGATAATGGTAAATTCAGGATAATCCGCCGGCAATTGATTTTCTATGTAAATGGTCATGTAACATCCCTAAAATTCTTTTTTCTCGCGTTTAGTATTTACTTTATTCGTTTTAGTGTGATTAAATTTTTTCTTCCTCGAAATATGTTTTTTGTCACCTGAATATGAATATTGTTCATTTGTTCTTGGCGTTTCATTATCAATTCTTGCTAAACGCGTTATTTTTCGAACTTTTTCTAAAATTGTCTCCGTTCGCAGAATTGCCATCGGTATAGAAAGATCAGGATAAATAGTGATTTTTTTGACACCAAATTGAAGAATTTTTCCATCTAGAATCAGTCGAGGGCTAAAAATCACTTTTAGGGTTCTTTCAGCATCATGAAGTGGACGAACACCTTCATTTACTAACGTTTCATTTAAAATGTTAATTGTCTCTCTTAAAACTGCTGGATTTTTTACGTTTACCTCAACATCAACTTTTGTACGTGGTATAATGAAGTTTGCTGATCCATGCATACCACCTAAAAAAATAATTTGCAATGCATCCTCATTTATATTTATAAGTCCACCTAAGCTAAGCGACCAGGCTGTCGATCCAATGGCTGTCGAAATTAAAATTCCGTCCCCAAACACCTCTGTAAGTTGTCCTTCTGGAAGATTAACGGAAAATCTCCCGACATTAGGAGTACTATCTACAACAACTTCATTTACTGCTATATTCGATTGAACAATGTTGTAGGTCTCCCATTTTACTTTTAATACCGTTCGATTTTGCACCCGATAATTCCCGTTTAACAACTGCTCAATGCCATCCCAAAACCGCTCTTCTGGCATAATCTCGATTTGGCGTAGATATCCGACTGATTCTGGTTTAACAACGGGTACTATAGGTTTCAGCCCTTTAAGCGTTCCTGTGCGTTGATAATACTCTCGTACTGCCCACGCTACAACACCATCGCCACCAACCGTTAAAATAACGTCACTCCATTGAATAACTCGCGGTAAAATTTCCAAGTTCCACCCCATGGCCTCCCGTACATTTAAATTGCGGTTTTTTAAACGATTGGCAACTAGCTGTCCCAGACGATAATTTCGGGTAACAACAGCTATTTTTTTGACACAGTCACCTTGGATGCCTTTTAACAATGAATTCACCCAAATCAGTTCATCTCTTCTTCTTTCTTCTCTTTCACTTATTTCTTTCCCACCATCACATTGCTTCAGCTGCCGTTCGCGGCTTAATTCTAAT
>WAPZ01000130.1 GCA_015520535.1 Candidatus Heimdallarchaeota archaeon | reverse complement strand
ATATTGAAGGATTTGGTTTGCTTCATCAGGATCTTCGATGATGACTTTTCGTAACTTATAGGAGTATTGGTCTCGATTGAGGTTGTCGATGAGGGTGGCGGCGTGTCGTTTAGCGATGATGGACATTTTGGGGTCGAGTTGTATGACGTAGAGTTTTCCGCGGTTAGCGTCAGCAATGACGATGATTTTTGCAAGAGGGATGAGTTGATCATCCGCAAATTCTTGAATTTTATCTTTGATATAGCCGTAGACTTTGATTCTTGCTTGTGCAATGAGATTAGTGATGCGTGCGTTGACTTCTCGTAGCCAGGCGTCAGTTAATTGTTCTTCATGGGTGAGGTCAGCAATGAGCATGGAAAGATAAGATTGGATTAAGCCGGCGGCGCGTAGGATTTGACGTTTGTGTTCGGATTTAAAGATGAGCCAAAAGGCGCCGGGTCTTCCGAACATTTTGATCCGAGAATCATTAGTATCTTCAGCTTGGACGTTAAAGAGGAAGGCGAGTGCTTGGAGGTCATCACGCCCTTGAATGGGGAGGGGGCCAAAGATTTCTTTTAATTTGGAGTCACCAAGGGTAGTATGTCCCTTTACAGCAAGATTAAAGGTTTCACTTTCAGTGAGGGGCGTGCGGTTAAATTTGACAACGGGCCCCCAATCTTCAAAGATGGTAACCATTATTCCTTCGATTAGATTGGGCTGATTTGAATCTTCAGACATAGACATAGTTAATGTTCCTCTTTTTTTATGGGTTATAATAAAGGTAAGGGGTAAACAATATACTTAACAAAATCCAATTATAATTAATTAATGAAGTATGAATTATTTATTTTTTGCTGACGGTTTATTTACACCGTTTGAGTTTCTTTGTGTGGTTGTTTACTTAATATATCACAATAAATATCACATTTAGAGGGTGCTAATTTTCGTGTACCTTGAAAGTTTCGTGTTGTATCTGTTGTATCTTTTTTCTGGTATGACGGTATAACAAATCTTCAATGAAAGTGTAATGTATGCCATTATATGGTGTAATATATTTTTACGTGGTTATGGATATGCATTATGGCCGAGGAGACGATCAACATTTATTATGGAGCCATGTAATTATCTTTACAAGGCATATAACCTTTAGTGAGTGTTAATTATGAAGTGTACTCTTCTATTGTACTTAAGTTGCCTCCTTATATAAAGTATTTCATTAGATTTTAATAATTTTGCAAGCACAGCGTGAACTCTAGCCGTTATGATTATCTATAAATATATTCGTGCTAAAGGAATGTGTGTCGGTTATAATGTGCAGCATTTAGATGAATTTTAGGTTATTTGACATTATTTGGCAAGTAATGGTGTTTGTAGACAGAATTTGCCATCTGATGGGTGTACATCGCCGTAAAATTGACATGGGGGATTTTTATATTTATATGTATTTATCCATCGCAAATAACACAGTTTTAAACGTATTTTCATGAATTGTGCTCATTAAAAGGATAAGCTTAGGAGATTTTAAATCTTGCGATTTTAAAGTTGCCGTTTACTGCCGGAGATATAGGCGAGGAAGTTCGAATTATGGTGCTATTGGTAAAGTTTTGCGAATCGAGATGATAGACTGGGAAAAATGACGAGTTATAGAGAGTTAAATAGGATTTAATCAAAGTGGTGGGAACGCGCCTTCGTTACCGGACATGCCGGGGATTTGTGGCATTCCTTGCCCACGTCGGCGTTGTTTTCGCATTTGTTTAAGAACAGTTTGTAATTGTTTGAATTCTTGAAGAAATTGTTTAACAGTTTCTGGAGTAGTGCCGGCGCCGCGTGCGATGCGCTGGATTCTGCTGCCTCTGATGATTTTATAATTATCCAGCTCCTCTGGCGTCATGCTGCGGCAGATGGCGAGGTATGTTTTAATACGTTCTTCGCCCATTTGATCAAAACCAGCAGTGAGTGGGTCAGCCATGCCGGGGAGTTTTTGAAGCAGCCGTTTGAGCATACTGCGGTTTTGAAATTGCTCAAGTTGCATATAATAGTGTTTAAGCGTTAATTTTCCTCGTTCAAAGGCTTCCATAATTTCCATTTGAGTTTCTGGGGAGACGTACGCTTCGGCAATTCGTTCGAGTATGCCTTGGAGGTCACCCATGCCGAGAAGATTTCCAACAAAACGTACGGGGTCGAAGGCTTCTAGGTCGTCGATTTTTTCGCCGTCACCGATGAAGCGTATTTTAGCACCGGTGGCAGCTACGGCTGAAAGTGCACCGCCACCTTTTGCAGAGCCGTCGAGCTTGGTGACAATAATGGAGCCAATGGTAGTGGCGCGGTTAAACGCGTCAGCTTGGGTGAGAGCCTGTTGGCCGATGGTTCCGTCGATAACTAGAATGATTTCGTCAGGCTTGGCTACTTTTGCAATTTGTTTCATTTCTTTGAGAAGGCCTTTTTCTTCTTTATGTCGCCCTGCCGTATCAATGAGTATAACGTTAATTTTTTTGTTTTTGCTGAAGTGTTCGAGTCCGCGTTTGACCACTTTGACTGCATTTTTCTCTTTTTCGTCACCGTATACTTCGATATTATAGGGGCTAAGAAGTTGGACGAGTTGTTGATAGGCACCGGGACGGAATGTATCACCAGCAATTACCCCAACGTGATAGCCGCGTTTTTGAAGATAGCGTGCGAGTTTTGCAAGTGAGGTCGTTTTACCGGAACCTTGAATACCGATGAACATGAGTTTATTTTGTCTTTTTCGGTCTAATTCTAAGGGATAATAGCGTTTTCCGAGAAGTCGCGTTAATTCATCATAAAGAACCTTAATTACGTAGTCTTTACGTGACACGCCGGGTGGCAGTTTTTCTGTGAGAGCTTCCTTGCGTACGCGTTCTGTGAGCTCCATGACGAATTTGACGTTCACATCCGCACTTAAAAGGGCACGCTGTAAATCGCGTACAACTTCATCTACAACTTTTTGGTCTACGATTGCAGAACCACGGATTTTATTAATAGTAGAACGTAATGCTTTTCCAACATTTTCTAATGC
>WAPZ01000129.1 GCA_015520535.1 Candidatus Heimdallarchaeota archaeon | reverse complement strand
GAGACTCCGGGCGCGCTGATGTCCAGATCCTTCCCGTAATTGGAGAAGTTCGCTTTGCGGTCTCGTTGATCTTTATTGCAGTACTAGCTGTTATCCACATTATCACACTTTTAACGTATGTGTTCATCCGGCCAGTAGAGCTTCCCTTCCTCTACCTTCTCCTTATTCTCCATCTTCAGTTGTTAATAATTCTGGCAGTAAGCTTCTTATTAAATCCTTTTAAATCCTATAAAGAAAATAACACCGTTAATTTAAGCGAATTAGGGAAGCATCTCCATTCTATCGGAACGGTTGGTATAATTATCGCCTTTCTTGCCACATTTGATATCTTACTCATTGGTTTTTATAATTTAGATGGCACTGCCACAGCTGACTTTAACCAAAAACTCTTACTATTTACATTGACGGTCAGTCTCCTCATATGGAGTCTCCTTCCCTTCCAACTAAAACAAAATGAAGAAATGCTTTTCTATCATACCCTTTATCAACGAATTCTACTAATAAAACGAGAACATCCTGACTTCATTGCTAATGATCTCTTTATCACTGAACAAAGGTTAGACTTAAACTTCCCAGCTGACATAACTCAAAAAAGCAAAGAAACAATGTCGTCTGAATTATTCGTTGAAGAAAAAAAAGAAGAACCAACAATTTCTCCATCACACATGCCGACAACTAAAAAAACCATTCATGACCTAAAATTAGAACAATTTGGAAATATATTGAAAGAATATTTCCCCGAACTATGGCCACTATATGAAAAACAAACTATTGCTCTTAATCTCCACACAACGTATTCAAACATACAAAAATTATTCACACAACATACAAAATAGGTCTTTTGAGTTAATATGACCATGACAATTCCTTCAACACCCTCCACCGATGCCGAAGAAAAAAATCTTTATTCTAAATTATCGTTTCACCTAAATCCAGAGTTTTTTTCACCCAACCAATTAACATGCTTTTTGAGTGGCGAACATATTCCCCTTGCTATTACAGAAATCCAACAGCTCTTAAATCCCATCTCTAATTATACTACCACTTTTTTTCGCAATGAACGTCTACTTTTGGTGAATTTATACCCTCCAGCTCACTTTAATACCTACACTAGCAAAGAACTCTATAAGATAATTATTATCCTCAAAAATGCTATACTTACACGCTTTATTGCACAACCAATCCTCACATTCAATCTTCCCATTCCCGCTCTCATACATAATACAGCTGAAGCTGAAGAAGCTGAAAATAAAAATACTCAAAATCTATGTGAAAAACTTAATCAGCTTGTTTACAGCGTTTTGATTACACATGACATAAAAACGTACCTAAAAACACTCAAACACACCGTGCTAACACCACTGTCAAACGATACATCTACCGCGGTCGGCACATCCAAAGAACTAAAAAACATTCAGGACAAAGAAGTGACAGTAACCTATTCCATCAAAGTAAAAAGACTAGGAATCCCTTCTCATCTCTCAATCCCCAATCAAATTAATTTTGAGCTGAGAAAAACGATTGGTGCCTACATCAACCGCTATCTCGGCTGGAAAGCTACCAGTACGTCACCCCAACTCGAATTCTATGGCATTCTCACAATGGAAAGATTTTGGCTTTTAGTTGTCCGTCAGCACACCATACGAAAACAGATCTATAATAAGTCACCAAAAGACCGACCCTTTGTCCATCCGGCTTCAATGAAGCCCCGTTTCATTTACCTTTTCCTCAATCTCGCTGAAATCACATCAAAAGCTTCTCTCCTTACACAACCGAAGAAACTTCTCATTCTTGACCCCTTTGCCGGTGCCGCTGGCTTTCTATATGAAATTTTACACCTAAAACAGCCACTCTTTCCTGTTGGAATTGAACTCAAACGTAATCTAGCTTTTAATGCTCTAAAAAATATCAAGTCTGCTGAAAAAAACACAAAAAAAGCCTTAATCTATATTAATGCCGATTCACGCTTCCTTCCTTTTAAAAGTAACAGTTTTGATGCTGTCATAACCGATCCACCTTATGGAACCGCCGCAACCACCGCGAAAACAACACCAAAAGAACTTTTTTGCACCGTTGCAAAAGAAATCGCTCGAGTATTAAAACCCGGTTCTCCCTTTGTCTTTGCATTCCCAAATACTTACAATATTAAAGACTGTCTCTCCCAAATATATATCAAAATTATCACAACCTATGATTGGTACGTTCATGGAAAACTCACTAGAACTATCTATATCACAAAAAAAGAGAAGATCCACTGAGAAATATCAAACCTTTGTAAACTCTTTCCAAAGAATTGGCAAAAAAGAAAAGTTTTTTTAATCCCACTTTGTCTTGTCACAATGGAAGACAT
>WAPZ01000128.1 GCA_015520535.1 Candidatus Heimdallarchaeota archaeon | reverse complement strand
GATGAGCGCATAGACAAGATCTTGGAGCGTATGGACAAGAAGAGTGCGGAGATGGATGAGCGTATCGATAAGATCTTGGAGCGTATGGATAAAGAGACTGAGGAGGCGCGGAAGCAGCGAGAGGCAATGGATGAGCGTATAGACAAGATCTTGGAGCGTATGGATAAGAGGAGTGCGGAGATGGATGAGCGTATCGATAAGATCTTGGAGCGTATGGATAAAGAACGTGAGGAGTTTCGAAAATCGATACGTAATATGCGTCGTGAGTGGGGTGAAATTGCCAAACGCATGGGTACACTGGTCGAAGATATTGTAGCACCTAATATTCCCCATTTAGCAAAGAAATATTTTGGTTGCAACGAGATTGATTTTTTTGCCGTACGCGTTAAACGGCGAAACCAGGTGGATAAGACTAAACGCCGTGAATTTGATGTTATTGTAGTATGCGAAGAAGATCTTGTCCTTTTAAACGAGACTAAAAGCACCGTTAGAATTCAAGACATAGATAAATTTGCTGAGTTTATTCAAAGTGGTGAGTTCTTTGATTACTTCCCCGAATATCGCGGAAAGAAACTCATCCCGATCTTTTCCTCCTTATATATAAGTGAGGATTTCGTGAATTACTTGACAAAACAACGAATATACGCGTTGGCCATGGGCGAAGAAACAATGGATTTCCTTAATGCCGATAAAATTAGCATTTAATTCAGATCTTTCCTTTTTTAAACTTGAATGTCAATTTATTCTCCGAATAAGCCTTTATAGAACAGTATAATTTTATTTAATCCCCCAATAATGCTTTTTTTTCTTTTTAAGAAAACTTTTTTTAATCACTTTTTTTGATAAGATATTTAGATATTAAATCCGTCTTGTGAGAAAAATGCCGGAAAAAGAGAAAGTGTATCTGGGGAGATGTGATACCTATAATCTTACTGAATTGAAACGCTGTTTTGAGGAAGGTCTGGATTTATTAGGAGTACACCCAGAGGGAAGAATGACGATCAAACCAAATTGTGTACTTGCACATCCCAAAGCTGCTCCACATGCATACACACGACCAGAATTTTTAGACGCCTTATTGACGGTTTTGGAGACCCGTGGAAAGCCACAAGGACCAATTCGTATTGTAGAACGTTCGGGTGCTCGAATCTCAACCAAGCGACAGTTTAAACGCGCTGGGTATTACACACTCCGAAAAAAACATGCTGTCAAGTTAGAGCCAATGGAAAACGCTGAACTCGTGAAAGTAAAACTAAAAAATGCTAAATTGCATGATGAGATTACGGTTGCCAAATCACTGGTGGATACCGATTTTCTTATTTATACACCCAAATTCAAATTTAATATCCTCGTCAATGCCATCACGGGCGCGCTAAAACTCAATATCGGGATTCTTGATGACGAAGAACGAATGATGTTTCATGATTTTCGACTCGATCAAAAAATCGTCGATTTATATGAGGTTGGAAAGCCACACTTAATTGCTGTAGATGCCATTACGGCGGGACATGGCGGATCTCAACTCACATCACAACCATATCCCCTTGGCTTAGTGATTATGGGAACAAACTCCCTTGCCGTTGATGTCGTAAGTAATGCCGTTATAGGACTAGATGCACGTGAAGTCGGACATTTGGTCGAAACTCATGAACGTGGGTACGGTCCCATCGACCTTAGCGATATCGAATTGGTCGGGGAGGAACTTGAGTTTTTCCAAGAACGTGCAAAAGATTTTGACCGAGGCTTTGTTCGTGTAGACAAATTTAAAACAAGCATGAACATCCTCATCGGGGATGGCTATGCTGACGGTGATCATGGCTATTGTATGGGTGGCTGTCACGGAATCACACTCGATGCCTTACTTATGGCAAAAGATCGCAACCCACATAATCCGATGAAAGCACGCTCGGATGTTACACTTGTGATCGGTAAATATGAAGGCGATGTAACCGCTAAAACCGTCATTTTTGTCGGTGACTGTTCTGAAGTCAAAGGCACGTTAAAAGCAAAACGAACAGTTCGTGTTAAGGGTTGTCCACCCACTCATCGCGATTTATTAGTAGCATTGGCTTTAGATGCCGGTCTTTATCCCGAACTCTTGCGAATGAGTATCACTATCCCACAAATCCCCTATATGCTACCCAAATTTTTAACACGAATTCATCGCCCACAAGCGTGGAAAACTAATATGGAATTACTTAAACATTGGTAAAAGAAGGCATGACATGATATGACAATCTTATTAGCCACCAATGTCAAATGAATTTCAATTTTTTCTCTTTTTTACAACGGTGAAAAACTTTTTTGACATTAAAACTAAAAGGTACGTTGAAGACCCAAAAAACGCCAATCTTATTGAACCCATAGGTAAAAAGAAACATCAAGAAGAGAAAAGAAATGATAAAAGTAATAAAAAAATTATAAAAGCGCTGAAAGACTTTGTGCGCCGGCTTCTGCAAAGTCAATGAATATTGTAAAGCCGATTCCGCCAAGGAATATGCCAATAAGCATCAGTGCCAAAACAATAAATAATGGCACGGGTACTCTTTGAAAATCAATAAGTTTGGTCCGGGGAAGGTGTTCTACCTCTGGTGGCATGTCAATATACATTACTTTTATCAGACGTGCATAGTAATACACGGAAATTGCAGAGTTGATGGCAAAGATGACGGCTAATGGTATTAAATCGGCATCTAATGCCGCGATAAAGAGCATGAACTTGGTAAAGAAGCCAATTAATGGCGGAATTCCCATCATACTTAAAAGCGAAATCAACAAGACAAACGCAGTAAATGGTTGACGTTTACCCAAACCAGTAAATGCTGAAAATTCCGTCGAACGAAGCTCTTTTTCCGCCGAATAGACAGCTAAAAAGGCAGCTATTTTCATGATGGCATGGCTTAATACGTGTAACATTGCGGCTGTAAGTGCAAATACCGTTAATGAGGGCTTAGTGCCGATGACGGCAAAGGCAATCATTATATATCCCGCATGGGCTATGGATGAATACGCTAGCATCCGCTTTACATTGTTTTGCCATAACGCAATTAGGTTTCCCGCCGTCATGGTTAAGACAGCTAACAGATAAAACACCGTTCCCCAATAATCTGCTATTAATGTGCTGGCACTAAAGGCTATTACAAGCACACGAAACGCTGCTACAAAGCCCATTTTTTTCGATGCTGCAGCTAAAAAGGTAGTTACTATTGTTGGTGCACCTTGATAGGTATCCGGCACCCAAAAGTTGAGTGGAAATACTGCTAACTTAAAGCCCACTCCAGATACTAAGATACCTAAGGCTAAAAAGTAGAGCGGATCTACAATATCTTGCGGTAAGGATTTTGCGATTACTTCTAAGTTTGTCGTCTGTTTCAATCCATAAATCATTGAAATACCAAACGCAATTAATGCACTTGAAAACGCTCCATTAAGGAAAAACTTGACAGCAGCTTCATTGTTCTGCTTATTATGTCGATCAAACGCCGTCATCGCATAGGCCGGTATGCTGCCTAACTCCCATGAAACTAACAGCGTTAACAAATCATTCGCTTGCGCAACTAAGATCATTCCTGTCGTCGAAAACAGCAACAACGCATAAAAAACACCGGGATTTTCTTTGTTAGCCGTAAAATCACTGGAACTTAAAATCACACTCATCGCAACCAACAAAAAGACCACCGCAAAAAAGCGTGAAAACGCATCCACACGTAACAAACTGTTTTCCGCAGTACCCGTCCCACCTAAATAGATAGGTGCATCATTATAAAACATCAGCACGACTATGAAGGATAACAACGCTCCTATAAGTGATACAATCCATTGAAAACGACGTAACGTTGGCACAAAGTCTAATATAAGATTTATTATTGCAAACACGACTAGCACAATAACCGGCATGAGTGGCACTGCTACATCTGCTATTAGATCTGTCATTTTTATTCACTCTCACTCCAATGCACTTTTTTTGAAAAAAATGAAAAATTAAATTATTTTGTTTTAATATCACTTCCGATAGCTTGCCTAAAACTGTGCCGCAAAGAACGTCATCGCTGCATTCATCATGTCAAAGATCGGTAACGGATAGATACCTAACAGCAACGTAAACAGTCCTAACAAGAAAAACACGGCATTTTCTACGCGCGTCGAATCGGTCACTCCTTTCGGATCAAACGCCACTTGTTCCGGCGTACCAAATACTATTCGTTGTAGCATCCAAAGATAATACGCCGCTGTTATGATAATTCCTAACACTCCTATTGCTGCAATG
>WAPZ01000127.1 GCA_015520535.1 Candidatus Heimdallarchaeota archaeon | reverse complement strand
GAAAATCACGCATTTGTGTATTATTAAATTAAATCTCTGAGAATTCTGGAGATTTGGCATATTTCGACTTGATAGAGTGGACATGATTTTAGTGGGTCAAGAGAACAATTAAAAAAGAAAGAATCTTGATCGTGAATGGACTTACAATGCAAGCAATCATTTTAATGGCGCAATTAAATCATGCCAAAACTCGTATAAAGCGTGAGCTTTCACCTAGCATACATTCTAGACTTAATACATGGATTGTTGCCGTTACACGAAATACAATAGCCGTGTGTAAAGAAATATGTTCTAAAGTCATAGTTGTATCTCCAGATCCGCAACAAACAGCTTCTTTAGCCGCAGATTTTAACCCTTTAAGCGTGTTTCATGATTCGGGTAATGATATTAATCAAGCCTTAAATGAATTGAAGGATAAAAATCCCTTTATTAGTATGACAGAGCCAATATTAATAGTGCCAAATGATTTACCCTATTTAACTGTAGATCGACTAAAAGCTTTTTTAAACGTCGTGCGAGACTCGTGTGCTGCCATTATTCCTTCAAAAACATCAAACCATAATGAGTTGCCGGGTACCGCAATTTTATTTCAGCAACGTCCCTTTTCTTTTCCGTTTTCTTATGGATATAACAGTTTTAATGCACATCTCCAGCTGGCACGGGAGATACTTCAATGTGAGCCGAAAGTTGTTTATGACAAGCTGTTGCAATATGACGTAGACACAGTAACGGATCTTTTACGTCTTAATCCCCAAAAAATTCCTCATACACTTCAAAATATAACATTAGAATTACAGAGGATCATTTTAAAGACGTTAAAGACAAATTTTTCCGTTGTTTAATTATTAAAGGCTAAATAATGGTGTATTGCATGCTCAATGAAATTAAAATAAGTACTTTATCACACAGGTATTCCACACTTTCTGATGAGACATTTAATTCTTTAGTTGCACGAATATTCGAAAAGAAACTTTCCATTGAAGATGCATTGATGTTACTCACAAGAACAACAGAGTCGCAGTTTTTAATATTACAAAATCTTGCGGCTAAAATAAGAGATAAAATGGAAAAGGGAGTTTTAAGTTATTCTAGGAATGTGTTTATCCCAATCACTTTTTTGTGCCGAAATTTTTGTTTTTATTGTACCTTTCGAAAATCCCGTGTACCCGAAGTCAACGCGTTTTTAAGTCCCAAGAAGGTTTTAACCATTCTGGAAACAGCAAAAAAAGCAAATATTGTTGAAATACTTTTTACAAACGGTGAAAAAGCCGAATTAAGATATGATACTGCTAGAAAATGGCTTAAAAAACATGGATATGCGTCTACTAATGAATATTTGTATGATCTAGGCCATTTAACTTTAAAAATGGGCTTATTGCCCCACATGAATCCCGGTAGTCTTACGTACGAGGAATTAAAGGCTTTCAAAGAAGTAAATGCCAGTATGGGACTCATGCTCGAAAATCTGAGTGCTCGTTTGTCACTGCCTAAAATGCCACATTATAAGGCACCCGATAAACATCCGCGGCATCGAATCCGAACACTTTCGTCAGCCGGAAAATTAGGAATTCCGTGGACGACGGGACTTCTTATCGGCATTGGAGAAACACCACGCGAGATTGTTCAATCATTGTTTTTTATTAAAAGACTTCATGCAAAATATCAACATATCCAAGAGGTGATTCTTCAAAATTTTGTGCCAAAACCAAGAACAGCCATGGCATCGTGGCCGTCACCACCGATATGGTGGATGAAGCGCATTGTCGTGTTAGCACGTTTGATTTTCTTTGATGAAATTCCCATACAAGTTCCCCCAAATCTGGTATCGGGTCATGAAGCTGAATTTATTCGTTGTGGAATTGCTGATTGGGGTGGCATCTCCCCATTAACACATGACTATGTGAATCCACACCAAAAATGGCCACGAGAACGCGAACTGGAAGAAATTTGCCGACAATTTGGCTATACACTTCGACGACGTCTTCCTGTTTATCCAAAATATGTGAATGCGCGGTGGCTTCACCCCAATATATTACAGACAATTGAAAACCATCATTTGGCTACTGAGGATTTTTATTCGAATGTGTGATTTGAGGTGATTCGTTAAAATGATAACAATCAATAAAAAAGACCTCCGAGTAGTTAAAAGTTTTAGAGAAGAGGAAAATTATCTTAACTTCGTTTCGGTTGATATTAGACCAATCTTAAAACGAGCATTGGAGGGAGAACGACCAACTCTGGAAGAACTTGAAATCTTATTAAAAACTAAAGGGCGGGATGCTTTTGCCTTATATCAAGCCGCAGATGAGCTTCGGGAACGTCTTGTTGGCAATGACGTTTCATTCGTAATAAATCGCAATTTAAATTTTACAAACATCTGTTATAAAGGTTGCCGCTTTTGCGCGTTTTCTGCGCCGAAAAATTCAAGACGTGCCTATTTCTATTTGGATGAAGAGACATTTCGCCAAAAAATTGAAGAAGTCAAACCATTTGGCATTACCGAAGTGTGTGTCCAAGCTGGAATCCATCCAGACCTTACCTTCGAGGATTATCTTAACGTCTTGCGTATTATAAAGAAAATCGATCCTAATATTCATATTCACGCCTACTCGCCCGAAGAAATTATGGATATTCATCGTAAAACAGAGTTACCCTTTGAAGACATCTTAAAAGAATTAAAAAACGCCGGTCTTGATTCGTTACCTGGTACTGCGGCTGAAATACTCGTTGATGAAGTAAGAGCTATTTTGTGTCCCGAAAAAATTACCACAGAAACGTGGATTGAAATTATTAGAACTGCGCATCACATGAGCATCCCAACTACCTCGACTATCATGTTTGGGCATATAGAATCTTTTAAACACCGGGCTCTTCATCTAAAAAGACTTTTAGAGTTACAGTTAGATACGGGCGGCTTTACAGAATTTGTCCCGCTTCCCTTTGTTCATCAAAACACCCCATTGAACCGCCAAGGTCTTGTAACTCATGCCATTGATGCATTAGAGGTGTTAAATATGTACGCAACTGCACGCCTTTATTTCCAAGAGGCTATACCGAATATTCAAGTTTCATGGGTCAAACTTGGTTGGAGAATGATGCAAATGGGGTTGATGGCAGGGTGTAATGATGTCGGCGGCACATTATTTGAAGAACATATTACTTCTGCGGCAAATGATGGCGAATTCGGGGATCACATGTACCCCTCCGAACTTGTTACTATGATTAAGCAGCTAGGGCGAATTCCCGTACAACGATCGACGGTTTATCAAATACTTAAGAGATTTTCATAAAAAATTATTTATCCTATCGCAAATTATTTAAAAATCAGCATGAAATGTCGTGTTGAGGTGGTTATATGAGTGCACAAAATGATTACAAGAAAAAAGTTTTAGAATTTAGACGACAAAAGGATCAGTTCTTTAAATCCCATCCACAATCACCGCTCACACCCGAACAAAAAGCTAAATTTAAAGGTCTCCCGTATTTTCCAATCAATGAAAAGTTTCGGGTAAAAGCACAGTTAAAAAAGGATGAAACCCACAGAATTGAGTTTATACAAACAAATACTGGTGAAACTAGAGAATATGTGGTGGTAGGGCGTTTACACTTCAGTATTGATGATCAGCCATGCGAATTGACCCTTTATCAAAGCATAGATCGTTCACATTACTTTCTTCCCTTTAAAGATGCCACGAATGGAAAAGAAACTTATGGTGCGGGGCGCTATTTAGAAGTCGAACGTTTGAACGAAAACGAATTTTTATTAGACTTTAATTATGCGTATAATCCCTATTGCGCGTATAATGAAAATTGGGTGTGCCCACTTGTCCCCTTTGAAAACCATTTGCCTTGTAGAATAGAAGCCGGAGAAAAAAAGTTCCACTAAAATGAGGCTTTTATCATGAAGCAGCACGAAAGAGTTGTCGGGTTAATTTTTTTACTTGGGATACTCCTCTTTTTTGTTGGTGGGATTGGTAGTGTAGGAATCAGAACAAATTTTTTTACAGGCACCACGTATTTTACCCGCATTAAGAGTGTAGATGACGTTTCTCTTTCTATTCAAGTGACCCGTCCATTGGGGAAGGGAAAGGTTCCCGTGATTCTTCTCATTCATGGACTTTCTTCAAGTAAAGAAATGATGCAAAGTCTTGCGTCTACATTTCTCCAATATGATATCGCTACTATTAGCAT
Organism: Candidatus Heimdallarchaeota archaeon; assembly: GCA_015520535.1. Classification (GTDB taxonomy): domain Archaea; phylum Asgardarchaeota; class Heimdallarchaeia; order Hodarchaeales; family S146-22; genus S146-22. The sequence goes on along the minus strand of WAPZ01000127.1, from coordinate 640 downwards.
AGATCTCAGAGGTCATGGTGAATCTGGTGGTGCCTTTCCTTTTTCAGATTTTTCTCTTGTAAAAGAGGATTTAAATCGTATAATTAGTTACATCAATACCTCAGATTATTTTGATGTTTCTAAAATGGCGATTTTAGGTCATTCTCTCGGTGCAAGTGTAAGCCTCTATTATGCATTAGAAAACCCACAACTTTTTCGTGCGGTAATTTTATTAGGAAATGCTGGTACGTTTAACATTGCACGAAACACACCGATATTTTCACGTGCTAATACTACTACACCAGCCAATGTTCTTATCGCTATCGGCAAATATGATGAGTTAATTTCCCTAAAAATCGCCCAAGAATCTTTAGGTGTGTTTGTAAATGCCAGCCAAATGATTCCCAATTATTTATATGGGTCTTTTTCTGATGGGACGGCAAGAAAATTTATTGTTACAAATATTGAGCATCTCTTCGAGCCGTACGATCCAAAAATAATCACAGAATCTGTTAAATGGATTCATGAATCTTTTTTCCCCATGTCTTTCTATAAGTTAGAGCCACAAATCTACTATTTAAACGAACTTTTTAATTTTATCCAAGTTGTCGGCATAATTATGACGTTATGTACCATTTCTGTCTCTTATACACATCTGACG